>NZ_JAAHIG010000285.1:0-11541 GCF_010692305.1 Moorena sp. SIO4G3
TGGGGCGAGCCTAGGAACTGAGACAGCAGGGGCAGATTGGGCAGACAAACGCATGGTAACTCATGAAACTCTCAGCTAACTTGTAAGCCTAGCATTTATTAGCTTTCATGAGAATGAAATAGCCCTGGGTATATCTACACCCAACTTACTTTTAACTCGATTACGCAATTCTAAAGCCATCAAGGAATCCAGTCCCATCGTAGTTAAAGGCTGCTGTAGGTCAATGGTCATGTCTCCCATTCCTAACACCGTAGCAATTTCAGATTGAAGGTGACTTGATAAAATAGTTTCCCGTTCAGTTTTTGAAGCAACGTCTAATTGAGATATAAGTTGAGATTGTTGAAATTCTGTTGTAGATTTTGTGGTAGCAGTAAACGCTTCTAAAAAGGGTAGTTTGACTCCATTAGGTAGTTGGCTGAAAAATTTATTCCACTGAATTGTAACTACCCCAACTTCTACCGCTGAACTACTTATTAATAAATCCAAGGCTTCTAACACTTGAGAAGGAGAAATCGGATTAATTCCTTTTTGTATTGCTCTACGATCTGCCCCACTTTCAGCAGCTAGCCCCACCTTAGAAACAGGTCCCCAGTTAATACTCAATCCTGGTAATCCCATACCGTGACGATAGTGGGCGACTGCATCCATAAAACCATTAGCGGCGGCATAGTTTCCTTGACCTGGTGAACCCAACATCGAAGCCATCGACGAGAAACAGACAAAGAAATCTAAGGGTAAATCAAGGGTCAGTTGATGCAAATGCCAAGTTCCGGCCACCTTTGGTGCCATCACTTTGGTAAACTGCTGCCAACTCATGTTTTGCAGTAACCCGTCATCCAATACCCCGGCGGCATGAATCACTCCTTTGAGTGGGGGTAATGATGCTGATATTTCCTCTAGGGTCAAGGCTACATCTTCAGTTAGGGAAATATCCCCTAATACTACTCTGACATGGGCTCCGGTTGTTTCTAACTCCTCTATTACTTTTTGTGCTGTTTGGTTGGGAGCCCGACGTCCCATTAATACTATCTGCTTTGCTCCCTCTTTTACCATCCATTGGGCTACTTCCAGCCCTAAGGCTCCTAATCCTCCTGTAATCAAATAACTGGCTTCTGGTTTGATGGACTTTTGCTCAGATAAAGCTTCTGGCATTTCCACCACTACCTTCCCTATATGCTTGGCCTGCTGCAGATACCGGAAGGCTGCTGTGACTTCCTGATCAGGGAATACTTTATAGGGTAAGGCTTTGAGTTTTCCTTGGTTCCATTGCTGAGTTAATTCCTTGGACAGTTGAGCCATTACATTTGGTTGTTGTTGTACTACTTCTCCTAAATCAAAGGGGTAGTAACTAACATCTGGTCGTTGTTCCCATACTTGCTGTTGGTTCCAAATCCCAATTTTGCCAATTTCGACAAATCTGCCTGTTGGAGCTAATACTTCTAAGCTCTTGGGAATATAATCTCCATTGAGGCTATTGAGGACTACATCTACCCCTTCCCCTGCAGTGCGCTCCAGGATTTCCCCAGCAAACTCTAAGGTGCGGGAGTTCATGACGTGCTTAATGCCCAGGGATTTGAGAAATTCCCATTTACTCGGACTTGCTGTAGCAAATATTTCTGCCCCGGCTCGTTGGGCGATTTGCACGGCGGCTTGCCCGACACCACCTGCTGCGGCATGAATTAATACTCGCTCTCCTGGTTGAATTTTGGCTAAGTTATGCAACCCGTAGTAAGCAGTCAGGAATGTCAAGGGTAGGGTGGCTGCTTCGGTGAAACTCATGTGTTTCGGCTTTGGCATCACATGGTCTACTGTGGTAGTGATAAAACTGCTGAAACCGTCGTGGAGCATGGTGGCTATGACTTCGTCTCCTACTTGCCACTGTGGAACTTGTTCTCCTACGGCAGTGATTTTACCAGCACATTCAAAACCGAAGGTTAGTTGCTGTGCACTGCTGATGCCTAGATCGGAGGCGTAGTAGTCTTTAAGTAATCCTAGGGCGTTGAGCACGTCTCGAAAGTTTAGTCCCACTGCAGCTACAACGATTTCTACTTCCATAGCTTTTGGAACACGCCGCTGCATTGGCTGCCAGTTGAGATTGTCTATCACTCCGTATTCTGACAGTTTTAATTGCACTGGTTGGTCGGCTGAGGTGATTGGCTGTTTGTGGGGTTTTTGTACCAGTCTGGCTACATAACGACTGCCCTGACGTATGGCGATTTGGTCTTCTACATCTTCTGATAACAGTTCTGTGACTAGGGCTTCTAGGTTTTGAGTAATCTGCTTTTCTGGGTCACAGTCGAGGCGTTTACAGCCTAATTCTGGGTGTTCTTGGGCGATTACTCGTCCTAGTCCCCATAAGCTTCCATACTCGGGGTTGATTACTTCTGTGTCTGAGTTGACCCTCTGGGTTCCTTGGGTTACTAACCATAGCTGTGGCATTTTTTCCGGTTTGCTGTTGACGATGGCTTGCACCAAATGCAGCACTGCCCCACAACTTTTTTCTTGAATTGTCTGTAATTCTAGGTGGTCTTTGCCAACGAGTTCTGGCACACTCCACAGATGCACAACCCCTGTCATCCCTGGGTTTTCTTCTAGCAGTTGTTGGAATTGTTCACCACTGGTGGGATTGATTTGATAGTGTTGTGGACTTAGTTGCTCATAGGTTTGTCCTGCTGATACTCTGATGCACTCGTGACCAATGTGTTCTAGTGCTTCTACTAGGTGAGTATCTTCTGCCAAGACTAACCATTTGCTAGTTACTGCTGGTGATGGGGTGGTTGATGGTAGGGCTTGAGCTTGCCAGTTGATTTGATAATACCAATGGCTGATATCTGGTTGCAGACTTCTCAACAGAGCATTGGCTGTGGTTGCCCTTACCCTTAATCCCTCTAGCTCGGCTAGTATCGTGCCGAAGTTGTCTACCAGCAAAATCTCGGCGGTTAAGCTGGTTTCTGGTATTTCTGCTATTGCCCATACCTGGTTTGTGATCTGACGATACAGTTTGAATTTTTCTATCCCTACTGGCAGATAGGTCTGGTCGGTTTCGGTGTTGTCATTGGCATGACGTATCATTTGTAGAGCTGCATCTAATAGGGCGGGATGTAGCTGATAGTCTGTTACTTGTGCTGTTAATTCCTCTGGTAAGGTGATTTCTCCTAGGGCTTTCCTTTGACCTTTCCACAACTGTTTTATTCCTTGGAAACTGCTGCCGTAGTTAATCCCTATTTCCTGACATTGTTGATAATGTTGTTTGATGTCTATGGCTTGACTACACTCTCTTTTATATTTTTCTAGGTCGATTTTGGCTTTGCTATTGGTAGTCGGCTCGGTATAGATCTTTCCTTCGCTGTGCAACAGCCATTGGGGTGTCTGTTGATTTTCAGCAATGGATGTGCTGAATATTTCGAACTTATAGCTGTTGTTTTCTAAGGGGCTGACTACTGTTTGTATTGTCAAAATTTCTGTTTCTGGTAGGATTAAGCCTCTTACTATGGCGACATCTGCTACTTCTACTTCGGCTTTGTTGAACAGAATTTTAGCTGATGAAGCTGCCATTTCTAGGTAGCCTGTGGCTGGAAATAGCACTTTTTCAAATACTTGGTGGTGACTGAGATAGGCTGGGGATTCTGCCCTTAGGTATGATTGAAAGTGATGTTGATTCTCTATTCCGGCTAGGTTGAGTTTTTCTCCTAGTAATGGGTGCAGATTTTTTTCTTTTAACCAATACTGTTGCTGTTGGTAGCCATGTTGGGTTTCTACCCAATACCGTTCTCGTTGGAATGGATATGTTGGCAATACTACTTTCTGACGGCTATAGTCTCGGTCAAACCCTGACCAATCTACCTTGACTCCCTGGACATATAACTGTCCTAAACTAGACAGCATCTGCTGCCATTCTTCTACTCCCTCCCGCAACGACGGTAACCACACACCGAATTCTGCTGGGAGACACTGCCGCCCCATGCCTAATAAAATTGGTTTCGGTCCGATTTCTAGGAAGATTTCATAGCCAAGTTGGTGCAAGGTCTCCATACTTTGGGCAAACCTTACAGGTTCTAACACATGATTTACCCAATAGTTGGCTGTGGCTATGCTCTTGTCGGCTTGAAGTCCAGTAATATTTGATATTACTGGTATTTTGGGTTGATGGTAGGTGATTTGATGGGCTACTGCTTCAAATTCTGCCAACATTGGTGCCATCAACGGTGAATGGAAGGGGTGGGATACCTGTAGCCTTTTGGTCTTGATTCCCTCAGCTTCTAATTTGTCACAAATAGCACCAATATCTTCACTGGCTCCAGAAATTACCACACTTAATGGACCATTAATAGCAGCAATTGCTACTTTCTCTGTGTAGGTCTTAAGGAAATCACGCACTTTTGACTCCGATGTCATCACCGAAACCATCTCTCCACCAGAGGGCAACTGTTGCATCAATCTTCCCCGGGTGGCAATGAGTTTTAAACCGTCTTCTAAACTAAATACTCCTGCTACCGTTGCAGCTACATATTCCCCCACACTATGCCCCATGACGGCATTTGGTTCAATACCCCAGGATTGCCATAACTTAAACAAGGCATATTCAATGGCAAATAGGGCTGCTTGAGTATAAGCAGTTTGGTCTAGTAAAGATGAAACTTCTGTATTCCCTTTTCTTGGTTCCGTTTTCCCTAAATTAGGATAGAGAACTTCTAGTAAAGAATGTTCTAACTCTGAACTTAGGATAGTTTCACATTGGTCAACTGCTTGACGGAACACTGGCTGGGTTTGATAAAGTTGCTGTCCCATGTTGATATACTGGGAACCTTGACCAGTGAAGAGAAAGGCTACTAATGGTGAACTGGTATTGCTGGGAACTTGTCCAGAAAATAATCCTCCTACTGCTTCGACCCCTTGGTGGTGAAGCAGTTTTTCGGCTAATTCCTGTTGGTTAGAGACTATAAGGGCTAGGCGGTGGTTGAAGTGCGAGCGCCCTGTATTGGCAGTGTAACAAATGTCTGCGATCGCATCTTCTATATGAGTGTCTATATGATTATGATAACGATTAGCTAAATCTTCCAGAGCTTTTGGAGTTTTTGCTGACAGGGTTAATAAATGAACAGGACGCTCTAAAGAATCCTTGAGCAGGGGGGGTTGGCTCTTGACTTGAATTGGTGCTTCTTCCAACACTACATGGGCATTAGTCCCACTCATTCCAAAGGAACTCACCCCTGCAATTCTGGGTTTCTCTCCAGGAGACCAAGGTCTTGGTGAAGTAGGAACTACCAGAGGAAACTCATCCCAAGGGATGTGGGGATTTGGGGTAGAAAAGTGCAAATGAGGTGGTATTTCCTGGTAATGTAGGGACAGCACTACTTTAATCAAACCTACTATTCCCGCTGCTGCCTCTAGATGACCGAGGTTAGTTTTTAGACTACCAATCACTAAGGGATTAGACCGACTACGATTGGGGCATAATACAGATGCCAAAGCTCCCACCTCGATCGGATCTCCCAGAGATGTACCAGTACCGTGAGCTTCAATATAATTAATTTCCGTTGGCTCTACCTTACCATTGGTAAGAGCTTGACGAATTAATTTCTCCTGAGCCATTTGATTAGGTACAGTTAAACCACTACTAGGTCCATCATGGTTAACAGCTGAACCTCGAATCACAGCCCAAATTTTGTCTCCATCTGCGATCGCATCCGATAGGCGCTTCAGGATAACTATGCCACAACCCTCACTACGGCTAAACCCGTCTGCACTAGCATCAAAAGTCTTGCATCTGCCATCTGGGGAAAGGGCTTTAGCTCTTGACAAAAAGATTGTTCCTTCTGGAAAGAGATTGAGGTTGACACCTCCAGCTATAGCTAAATTAGACTCGGTGGTTCGTAAGCTCTGACAAGCTAGGTGTACTGCTACTAAAGAAGAAGAACAGACAGTATCAATAGCCATATTGGGGCCTTGTGACCCTAGAAAAAAGGAAAGTCGTCCTGATGCAAAAGACAAACCGTTCCCTGTGCCATCATAGATACTCAGCTGTTCATGGTAATTGGAGTCTGCTAATCGCAATCTGCTATATTCGGTTTGTGTAATACCAAAAAAAATTCCTGTCTGGCTATTTTTCAAGTTTTGGGGCACAATCCCAGCGTATTCTAATGCTTCCCAACTCACCTCTAACAGCAAACGCTGCTGAGGGTCAAGGCTAAGAGCTTCTCTGGGAGAAATGCCAAAGAACCCTGGATCAAACTTATCTATATCATGTAAAAATCCAGCATTTCTTGTGTAAACTTTGCCAGGAGTTTCTGGATCAGGGTCATAGTATTCATCGATATTCCAGCGGTCTAGTGGAACTTCAGTTATAGCATCCACTCCATTACGTAAAAGATGCCAAAACTGTTCTGGAGTGTTTGCTTCTCCAGGAAAGCGACATCCCATACCAATAATAGCTATAGGTTCATTTTTTTGATACTCTAAATCCTTCAATTTAGACTCCAAAGCTTCTAGCTTTATAAGAGCCTTTTCCATTAAGGGTTTATAGTCAATACTTCTGCTACTTTCTTTCATCATTTTTTTATTCCAAAGCTTCTATTTTTTTAGCAAGTAATTTGGCAATCTCATCTTCAGACATTTCTTGGAAACGAGATGATGGCGAAGTTTCTTCCTGTACTTTCTTCTCTTTATCCTCTAAGGTAACCAAAAAATAGTTGGCAAACACCTCAGTAGTCAGATAATCTATCAATGCTGCCAAATCCGGATATTTAAAAGTTAAAGTAGAGGGTAAATCACATTCTAAACTTTTCTGCAAACGATTCCTGAACTCCACAGCCATTAAGGAATCCATTCCTAAGTCAAAAAATCCTTGTTTTAAATCAACCTGTTGAGATGAATTGAAGCCCAATACCTCAGCTACTTGACGACGAATATGAGCAACTAAAATTTCTCGTCGTTCACTGGGTACCGCTGTTTTCAACTGTTGTAAAAGCGAGAATTTCAAGGATTCAGAAGTATGGTCATAAGCGTGGGTGGTTTGATACCAATCTGATAAAAATAGCCATTGTGCAACTCGGTCTTGCCACGCCGACCACTTAATAGGTACTACCCCAACCTCCACATTTGAACTACTCATCAATAGCTCCAGTGACTCTAATACCTGAATCGGAGAGATCACACCCATGCCTTTTAGCTCTGCGAGATCTGCACTACGCTCAGCTGCTACTCCCACTTGAGATACTGCACCCCAATGAATGCTCAATCCTGACAACCCCAGACCTCGACGATAATGGGCTAAACCATCCAGAAAGGCATTAGCTGCAGCATGATTTCCCTGACCGGGAGAACCAAACAAAGAAGCGGCAGAAGAAAACAGGACAAAAAAGTCCATTGGCTGGTTTTTGGTTAATTGATGCAAATGCCAAGCCCCTTGGACTTTGGGAGCCATCACTTTTTCAAAGCTAGACCAATTCTGGTTTTGGAGGATTCCATCAGATAACAATCCTGCCGAATGAATTACTCCTGCTAATGGTAGGTTGGACTGCTCGATGTTGGACATCACCCTTGTCATTGATTCAACATCAGACACATCAGCTTTTTCTACTACTACAAAGGCTCCGGTTTGTTCTAATTCAGTTAATTTTTTTCGTGCCGTCTCGTCTGGGGAACTGCGTCCGAGCAATACTAAATGTTTGGCTCCTCGTTCTACCATCCAACGGGCAACTAGTAAACCTAAACCTCCATTACCTCCTGTAATTAAGTAGGACGCATCGTCCCGGAAGCTCAAAGACACTTCTGCTTGAGCTTGACGACTACTCACTAAACGAGGCACATAACGAGTCTTTCCTCGCAAAGCCACCTGGTCTTCCTTATCCTCTGACCAAATTTCTGAGAACAGTTCCCATGCTTGATGCTCTAGAGTTTCCTGGGGGTCTAAATCAATTCGCACACAGTTGAGTTCTGGGTGTTCTAAGCTAATCACTTTTGCTAGTCCCCACACCGAAGATTGTACTACTCCTGGTATGATCGCAGCAGTTTCAGGTACTGGTTGGGCTCCTTGAGTGACTAACCATAATCGTGGCGGTGAGGAGAATTCTGCTTTGACTAATGCCTGCACCAAGGATAATGTGGTGCCACACCCTAGTTGAGATAAGTTTTCTAACTCCTCGGAGCTGATGTTTTTACCAATTCCGGCTTCGGTGGTCCAACATTGCACTACTCCATATAAGGAAGGTAATTGGGCTTTTAGGTGAGCTACCAGTTCCTTAAATTCCTCTGGGTTGTGGGGGTTGATGGTAATTTCTTCGGCGGCGATTTGTTGATATTTTTCCCCAGCAAATACCAAGGTACACACTTGTCCGGATGAGCGCAGTTGAGTAGCTACTTTTTGGGCAATTCCCTGTTGGTCTGCTAGTATTAACCAACCCTTGGGTTCTGATGATGTCTTCTCTATAGTGGTTTCTTCTAGTTGAGCAATAATCACTGCTTGCTGGGACAAAACTGTAGGGACTCCATCAGTCTCTGGTAGAGTAACCACTTCGGTAAAACCTGTTTCCCTGAGCAATTGTTTCCATTTGCTTCTACTTAACAGTGGATAGTCCCCTCGTAATTCTAGATCTTGGAATTTCCACCATCCTTCTAAGAGTCCGAAAATTAAGTCTACCCATCCCTGACGAGTTGTTGCCTCTAACAACACCAAGATTCCCCCAGGGGCTAATAATTGACGCACATGGCATAGAGTTTGCTCTAAGGAGGTGGTGGCGTGCAGCACATTAGCCGCGATCACGATATCGTATTGATGAGCAATAAATCCTTGTGCAGTTGGGTCTTGTTCTATGTCGAGGGTTTGATAGGTAACATTGGGATAATCCCGGAATTTCTCTTGGGCTTTGGCGGTAAATAAAGCACCAATATCCGTGAAGACATATTCACTTTGATCTGGTGGCAAATGGGGCAGAATATAGCTAGTTGTTCCTCCTGTGCCTGCACCTAGTTCTAATAGTCTCACTCCTCGCTGTGGTGGTAACTTCTCCAAGGCGGTTGCGATCGCTTTCTCCACTAAGCTATTCATCACCTTCGCTCCCGGAGAGTCTTGATAGAGTTGGGTAGCAGTAGTTAAATCCCCTTCTGGAAATACTAATTGTACTGGGTCTATCGCTCCTCTGAGTACGGCACTCAATTGGGATGCACAACGGTTGAGCAGGGTGAGTTCAGCTTGAGCTTGGGGATATTGACTTAGTAGCGTTTTTGTTTTTTCTTTGAGGTTGGTTTGTCCTAATTGTTGCTGTACTTGCCATTGGTCTTGATTTTTCTTGAGGATACCGACTTGCTTGAGCATTTCTAGCAGACGCCTGAATAGTCGGTGATGGCTTGGTACGATTCTTAAGTGTTTTATCGCTTCAATAACAGTAAACTTTTCTCCGACAGGGTAAGACCAACCCATTTGCCGAAAAGCTTGTAAGACAAACTCCACACTCAAGTCTTCTAAATCACTTAAGAGTTGACCATAGTTATCATTATCGGTTTGAGAACTTAATTGAGAAAGGGTTGGCTTCAGTTTTTGACTAATTTCGACTAGAGAGGGCAGATAAGTCGGGGGTAGTAATCGCCCAAAACGAGCTTTCCGTCGCCATTGGACTTCGTACAGACAATTGCTCAGGGCAAATGCTTCAGTTCCTAGTAAGCTTTCAGGGGTAGCTAGTTTGACTCGTAAGCCAAATAGGGTGGCCAGGATTTCTCCTTTGCCATTGACCAGGGTGAGTTGAGCTGTCCAATTTTCTTGAGTTTCAATGGTCACTGAGGCCATTGCCCATACAGACAGCCCCGGACGACTATATACTTTTAATTGCTCGATTCCGATGGGTAGATAAGTTTGGTTGGTGTTGGTTTCGGGTAGTGCATGGATCAGCACCTGTAGCGCCCCATCTAATAAAGCGGGATGGAACTGATAGTCTGTGACTTCTGGCAGTAAATCTGGGGATAACTCAATCTTTCCTAGGGCTTGGTTGGACCCCTTCCACAGCTGTTGGATTCCTTGGAAACTGTTTCCGTACTCAATTCCTCTTTGTCGATAGTGTTGATAATGGTCTGGGATTTCTATGGGTTGACTACACTCGGTCAAGTATTTTTCTAGGTCAACAGTAGCCACACCAGTTTCCATTTCTGCGGCTCGAATTTTTCCATTGGCATGAAGTATCCACTGGGGTTCGTCCTGGTTCGGCTGTTGCTGTTGAGTAAATACTTGCCATTGGTAGGTTTGGTTTTCTGATGGAGTTAGTATAGTCTGAACTGTTTTTATTTCTCCTTCTGGTAAAATCAATCCGGTTGGGATGACTAGGTCTTCTACTACTAGATTATCAGTTTTAAAGCGGTTTACTCCTGCAGCTAGAGCTATTTCTAGATAGGCCGTTGTGGGGAATAGCGCCCGGTCAAATACTCGGTGGTGCTTGAGGTAGGCTGGTTCATCTTCTGCTAATAAAGATTCAAATTGAACTTGTTGTGGCTGACCGGCACAATAGAACCTTTTACCCAATAAGGGGTGGAGAGTTTTTTCGGTTGATAAATACGGTTTTTTGCGGTTACTCTTATTACTTTCTATCCAATACCGTTCTCGTTGGAATGGATATGTCGGTAACACTACTTTCTCACGGCTATATTGTCGGTCAAATCCAAACCAATCTACTTTGGCTCCCTGTACATATAACTGTCCTAAACTAGATAGCATCAACTGCCATTGATCTACTCCCTCCCGCAACGATGGTAACCACACACCAAACTCTTCTGGGAGACACTGCCGCCCCATCCCTAATAAAATTGGTTTCGGTCCGATTTCTAGGAAGATTTCATACCCTTTTTGGTGCAAGGTCTCCATACTTTGGGCAAAATTGACTGGTTCTAACACATGATTTACCCAATAGTTGGCTGTGGCAATGCTCTTGTCGGCTGTTACTCCTGTGACATTGGATATTACTGGTATTTTTGGTTGATGGTAGGTGATTTGATTGGCTACAGCTTCAAATTCTGCCAGCATTGGTTCCATTAAATGTGAATGGAAGGGGTGGGATACCTGTAGCTTTTTGGTCTTGATTCCTTCTAATTCTAATTTGTCACAAATAGCACCAATATCTTCACTGGCTCCAGAAATTACTACACTTTCCCGTCCATTAATAGCAGCAATCGCTACTCTGTCATTTAATGGTGCGATCGCTTTTTTAACCTGCTCCTGTGAAGCCAAAAGTGAAACCATTTCACCGCCAGACGGCAACTGCTGCATTAATTTTCCGCGATGGGCGATCAGTTTGAGACCATCCTCTAAGCTAAAAACCCCAGCTACACAAGCAGCCACATACTCGCCAACGCTATGCCCCATGACGGCATCTGGTTCAATACCCCAGGATTTCCAAAGTTGATAGAGGGCATATTCAATGGCAAATAGGGCTGGTTGGGTATAGGCGGTTTGATCTAAAACAGATGAAACCTGCTCTTCTACTTGAGTAGGATACAGTACCTCTATTAGGGAATGCTCCAGATAGGGGCGCAGAATTTCATTGCACTGCTCGATAGTTT
>NZ_JAAHIG010000286.1:0-11515 GCF_010692305.1 Moorena sp. SIO4G3
TGGGAGCATGTCACTTATGCAGCAACATTAGTACTAAGGTAATAGGTAATAGGTAATGGGTAATAGGTAATAGGTAATAGGTCTGAAGGGGAGCTAGTCCTGGATGAATATTTGTACATTATCTATAGCCCCCTCATGGGTTTAAGCTTGCTCTACTGGAAAATAGTACTAATGTTTCAGCAAAGCAAGACCTGCTCCCCACTAACAAGCCCATTTTCTCCTTGAGCCTTAATACTTGATACTTCAGACTTTATCCTTGATCCCCTGTACTAATCTAGCAATTTAATACCGGTATATCTTACTAATGGAGCACATAATCTGTTTCCCTTGATAGTTCCGCTGTTTCTGTGTAATCCAATAGAAATGTCCAAGTAATACTGCCAAACAGCGATGAATTACCATCGGATGCCAACCCATTTGTTTAAATCGGGGTTCAGATGGGTCAAACAAACGTAACGATCACAGCGGTATCACTGAGTGTACGATTTCTTCTTGGGAAGCGATCGCGCTTTAGGCGCGGCGCTGCCTGTTTAACTGATGTCCACAAAGCTAACTGGGTAAAGCCTTTATGAAAGTTGCCTATTTCCAAAGGCTGAGTAAAATTCACCATTGGTTAGGCTCGGAGTATACAAACCCCAACCCAATGATGATGTTCGCGAAACTGACTTGCCTGTTGTAACAACGCTCACAGTCTATGTTCTGGTTTTTATAGACAGAAACAACCCATCTGCTTGACAACCCACCCACATCACTGGTGCTTGTCCCATGTCATGATCACAAGCAATGGGGATTCGTTGCCCCAAGGCTACCATCAACAACGGGACATCTAGAAAGCCACGATGGTTACTCACTACTACAACAGCAGATTTATGAGGAATGCGATCCTCATCGATATTGGAACAATTTATTCCCATTGCAGCAAGAAGGGCATCAGAAACCTGTAGTGGAAGATGGTCAGACTTCCGTTTCAGTCATCAATTTCTAATATAGATTAACATTTCTTAACATTTTTTTAAAAATAGATCTATTGACAGATGCCTTAAAGTAGAGATAATCAGGTGCAAAACAACTAATGGTGATAGACTGCCAGTGACTACAAGTGTGTAGCTTGACACATTAGGCATTAAGCCAGTAGTAGAAAAAGCCTGTTAAATCTAAACTAGACTACTAACTTATGTTAATAATTAATTTTCCTTATAATCAAGTGACAGAAGGTGGCCTTGATTCCATTCCTTCAAGGGAGTGGGATAACTTATCGGCTGCTTATCATTACTCCTTACTCATAAGTAACAGACTAAGGAGTAATGACTCGAAACCCGACAACTAAAATAGGTGGAATGAGTTACAAGATAATAAACAATTTTGAGTAACGTCAACTAAAAAGTAGCGACAGATACTTTTTATAAAAGGTTAAAACTTAAGTAAATCTGATTAGATAAATACTACATATAGTAACAACTAAAATTAATACTAGTAGCCATACACTAGGTTAGAAATCACTTAAATAAGTTAAATCAGTTGGCTGGAGGGCGTTTTTAACACTCATATGATTCATACGAATACTACTAAAAATACATTTGCCATTACAACACCCCTTTACTATGTGAACGACTTACCCCATATCGGCAGTGCCTATACCACCATGGCATCTGATGCAGTAGCTCGTTTTCAACGGTTACAGGGCAAAGACGTACTGTTAATTACTGGTACAGATGAACATGGACAAAAAATTCAGCGGACTGCTGAAACTCAAGGGGTAGATCCTCAAGTACATTGCGACAAGATAGCTGCTGGATTTGATGTCCTCTGGCAAAAGCTCAATATCCAGTATGACCGTTTCAGCCGCACTACCGCTAACCGCCACCAAGCCATTGTCAAAGAATTTTTCATGCGGGTTTGGGATAAAAGTGACATTTATCTGAGTCAACAACAAGGGTGGTACTGTGTCTCCTGTGAGGAATTTAAAGAGCAACGGGAACTTCTACCTGGAAACCGCTGCTCGATTCATCCCAATCAAGAAGCGGAGTGGCGAGATGAGCAAAACTACTTTTTCCGGCTCTCTAAATACCAAAAACAGCTAGAAGAACTTTACCAACAGCGACCGGATTTTATCCAACCGGAAAGTCGCCGTAATGAAGTGTTGAGTTTTGTCAGTCAGGGACTACAGGATTTTTCGATTTCACGATTGAATGTCGATTGGGGCTTCCCAGTACCGGTTGATCCCAGCCACACCATCTATGTTTGGTTTGATGCCTTACTAGGCTACGTGACTGCCCTATTGGATCCCGATAGTGAACCAACTCTTGATAATGCCTTACAAAAATGGTGGCCGATCAATTTACATCTTATCGGTAAGGACATCCTGCGCTTTCATGCTGTATACTGGCCTGCCATGTTAATGTCAGCCTCTCTACCTGTTACAGGTCAAGTATTTGGTCATGGCTTTCTGACCAAAGATGGTCAAAAAATGGGAAAAAGTCTAGGCAATACCCTAGACCCAGTGGAGTTGGTAGATAAATACGGTGCTGATGCAATTCGCTATTATTTTCTAAAAGAGATTGAATTTGGGCGAGACGGGGATTTTAGTGAAACCCGTTTTATAGATATCGTCAATGCGGATTTAGCCAATGACCTAGGTAATTTGCTCAATCGCACCTTGGGCATGGCTAAAAAGTATTGTCAAGGTATTGTTCCAGGTTTAACTGGCTCAGATATTTCACAGGTCAATCCTCTGCTCGAAATTGGCTTAGATCTCGGTTCACAAGTCGCTAGGGCTTATGAATCCCTAGCGTTTAGCCAAGCTTGCCAAAAAATATTTACTCTGATTCGAGCCAGTAACAAATTTCTAGATCAGCAAGCTCCCTGGAGCTTGTATAAACAAGGAAAACAGCAAGAGGTTGAACAAGTGTTATATACAGTTTTAGAGTCAGTGCGCTTAGCTGCCTATCTATTATCACCGATTATTCCCAGTATTAGTACGGAGATTTACCAACAACTAGGTTTTGCCATCGACTTTAGCCAAAAAGAACACATCTTTTTGGCTGCGCCCTATGTATCCCATGCATCTTGGGGGGTTTTACCTCAAAACCAGAAGCTAGGAAAACCCAAACCGGTATTTGCACGACTGGAACTCACCTAATTTGGTTCCGTCTTATTAACCAAAAACTTAATCGGCATATTACCTTAATGCTGATTAAGTAAAAAGTTTTTTAATTTTTTTTTTTTTAACAAAGAGGTATAATAAAAATGCTGAGCCATTATAATCATGACCCAATTTTTACACCTGAACAAGTCTTAGAAAACCGTGGTCGTGTTGCCATCTTTATCGATGGTTCAAACTTATTTTATGCTGCCCTACAACTAGGGATTGAAATTGACTACACTAAGCTATTGTGTCGTTTGACAGCAGGATCTAGGCTACTACGCTCTTTCTTTTACACTGGTGTTGATCGTACGAATGAGAAGCAGCAGGGCTTTCTGCTCTGGATGCGTCGTAATGGCTACCGAGTAATTGCCAAAGATTTAGTTCAGCTACCAGATGGCTCAAAAAAAGCTAATCTGGATGTAGAAATTGCTGTTGACATGATGGCACTAGTGGGTTCCTACGACACAGCAGTTCTAGTCAGTGGTGATGGGGATCTTGCCTATGCAGTCGATTCTGTCAGTTATCGGGGAGTTCGGGTTGAGGTGGTCAGCCTACGCTCCATGACCAGTGATAGTCTAATTAATGTAGCCGACCGCTATATTGACCTTGATACCATCCAAGAAAGTATCCAAAAAACACCCAAACAAAACTATACTTACCGTCCGTTGTCTGGGTTCAATGTGATGGATGAACAGCACAAATAGTTTGGTGATTAGTGATTAGTAATTAGTAATTGGTGATTAGGGCCTGTCTGATGGGGTCCAAACTACGATTTAAGTGTGTGGGCGTTTCTTTCTCATGTCTTGTAGCATTCGGGCAGTAATTAGTGGCTGAAAACCTATAGTTTATGTCCGATGCTTTCCCCTCCTATAGTTGACATACAGACTTTATTCTTGCATCTAGTTGGGTAAACCATCTAAAAACTGAAAGCTAAGCAACTAAGTCAAGTATAGCTGAGGGGGTAACAGGTCGCCTATAATCATTAACTCATCTGGGTTTGGTCAATTCAGTTACAAAACTTATCTCCAACTTGAAGGAAATAATCAAAGATTGAGTTCTCAGTAATTGAAAATCTTCTGCCGAGGGCTGAGCGGGTGAAAGGTAGGCTATAATCCTTATCTGGTCAGGATGCGCGTCAATTCAGTTACCCAACTTATCAACTCGATTTTTCGACCACTTGGACGAAATAATCAGGGATTGAGTTCTCAGTCATTGAAAATATGCTCATGATTATCTAGGTATAGTTTGGGATAATAGTGACCTTAAACCTAGAGCTGGCAAGGAATTTGGGGCGCTTGTTGTCCCCCAGGAACTATAGAGGTTATAAAAACTTCTAATAACTAAGGAGCCATGTAAAAATAAGTTGTAAAAATTTTATCTAGAATAAATTGTGGGATATCGCTCCCATAAAAAAAACTGTTCAGGTTATTTTTACAGGAATCCTAAGGAGTAATAACTAGTATAGCATTTCCTAGAAAGCAATTTTTATAAAAATTACTTTTTTAAATCGATACAAGTCTTTATGAGTAAGCTTTGTATCGATTATTTTATAGTCATTTATCCTAATCACACGCTCCTTTTGCCATATGTTTTTATACTCCAAGAGATGTCTGATTTTTTTTATTTTGATTTTCACGGTTTACTCATTATCTGGTTGTAAGAGTGAGCCTAAATCATTAAATCAAGTTCAGGAAGAAACTAAAGTTACTGAAAAAATTGAAGGAAGTCTAGTCTTTAAAAACGTCACTCTAGATCAGTCAGATAAGCAAGGTCGTCCTCTATGGAAAGTTAAAGGAGATAAAGCGACTTACTCTCCAGATAGAAAAATTGCTTACATTGACAAACCCAATGGGGATTTGTATCAAGATGGGAAACTGATTTTACAGGTGTCAGCCCAGAGTGGGGAAATCCTAGAGAATGGTGAGATAGTGTTTCTCAAAGGTCAGGTCACGGCTACTGATCCCCGTAATGGTGCTGTGTTACGAGGTGATGAGTCTGAGTGGAAACCTAAGGAAGATTTGTTAGTTATCCGCAATAACGTTAAAGGTAATCACCCTAAACTACAAGCATCCGCAAAGGAAGGGCGTTACTTAAGTCGAACCCAGAAGTTGGAATTAATTGGTCAAGTAGCAGCCATATCGAAAGACCCAAACTTGCAAATGAAAACAGAACGTTTGCTCTGGCAAATCGAACAACAGAAGGTAATTGGTAAGAAAAGGATACTTATTGAGCGCTATAAAAATAAGATAGTAACAGAACGAGTGGAAGCAGACAATTCTGAGGTAAACCTTAAGGCAAATATAGCAACTCTCAAGAAAAATGTGCAGTTGAATTCGGTCGAACCACCGGTCGTGATATCGACTAATTCAGCAGTTTGGAATTTGAATGATAAAACTGTTGTGTCGGATCAGCCGGTTAGAATTGTTCACCAGCAGGAGAAAGTGATGGTAACAGCTAACAGGGGACGGGTAGATTTGGGTAAGAAAGTAGTTAGGTTAACGGGAGGAGTACAAGGGGAGGGAAGCCGTAAGCAAGCCAAACTATACGCTAATCAGCTAACTTGGGATATCCCCACCCAACAGATGGAAGCCTCAGGTAATGTAATATATGAACAAGTTTCACCCCAATTTAATACGACTGGTGATAAAGCAGTGGGTAACCTTGAAGCTCAAGATATTTTAGTAACTAGTGGTGTTGGGGAAAGAGTGGTAACAGAAATTATTCCTTGAGCTGGCTTAAAGTTTGGCGAAAGAGTGGTAGAAATTATTCTTTGAGCTGGCTTAAAGTTTATGGTTGAACGCGCACGCGTACCCGAAAGGCCAAGGTTGGAGGTTGACTGTTAAAAGTTAAACTTGAAGGTTGAACGCGCACGCGTGGCCTTTTGGCCAAGGTTGACTGTCACCGAAATAAATTTATCAGAGTGGGAGAGTTTGAGAGGGAAAAGAATACCCCGTCGAATTAGGTCTTGAAGTTACCGTAGCGATGCAGCGCGGTCTTGGGAAGGCAGCGCGGTCTTGGGGAGGCAGCGCCGACCTGCGGGGGTTTCCCCCATGAGCGACTGCCGTGGTTTCCCCCACTCGCGCTTTGCATCAAGAGAAGGTAGTGGTCGCCTTAATCAAACAGTTTTGACCTTTTTTCGCACAGCCGACCAACCATAAAGGCGACCCTATCTATCGGTTTCGTCTTCGGGGATGAATTTTCCCTCTCAAATAGTGTTAATATAAAAAGTAAGGGTCTCAAAAAAAACTGGCTATTGACCCTACCCAGCTACCCTGGCCTTTGGCCACGCGGGGCGCGTTCGGTGCGCGGGAAAGTTACGCCCAGGTCGATAACAACCAACGCTGGTTGTGCCTGGGAATCCCCATTCCTATTAGGATGGGGAGGTTCAATGCTGAGACTGGCTTTGGAGCCGTTGCTCAACCGTTGACCGTTGACCGTTGACCGTCAACGGTCAAGCCAACTCGATATCTATTTGCTATTTTTTATTTTCAATCAACAAGGCACTGCTGATTTTTTCAATACGCTTTGGATCACCAATGATCAATGGTTTATGGGTTTGATTGCTACTCTTTTGGGTAAGGGTACCCCACTCGACAGACAGGCGTTGCAGTAGCTGATCCTGTTTTGCCCGAAATTCTAGGATATCGTTGCCACCGTTAATGATGGCAAACCACACTAAACCGCGATCGCGTGTTGGGAGAAAACCAGCTAGAGCACTAACTTCTCTGAGAGTTCCGGTTTTTACCACAGCCCCTTGGGGAATGTTACGGTCGAGCATGGTTCCCTTAGTATCCCGTCCAGCTAGGGGGAAGACATCCCTAAGATTAAGCTGGTAAGGCTGTAAAAAGCGCTCAATAGCCATGAGCATAGCACAAGCAGCACGGGGGGAAATTCGATTCTCCATACCTAAGCCAGAGCCATTAATCAACTGAATTTCGCTACTGGGTACACCAGCTGACCTAGCCGCCAACCGAGCAGTTGTCTGAGCACCGCCAATGGCTTGAGACAACATCTGAGATACATCGTTGTTGCTGTAGATGTTCATCTCTCTAAGAATATCTACCAGGGGCAAGGACTTGTGGAGTAACAGATATTCTTGCTTCGGAATGGGAGTATCAGATACGACTACATTACCAGCAATTTCTAATTGGGGTTTCTCGGTTCCTTTGGGCATGGATTGATACTGACGGACAATCTGCCAAGACCAGCTGCTGGATTTTAAGGCTTGCTTGAGTAGGCCACCAGCAATTTCTGGGTTGTCCTTATCATTCATAGTGAAATTGCCAATGATGACTAAATTCCCAGTGACCCGGCGGATTCCCAGTTGATTTAGGCTATTACCCAATGCGATCGCTTCTTCCCACACAAAAAACGGGTCGCTACCACCAGTAATTACCAAATCTCCCTGCAATACCCCATCTTTAACTATTCCGGTGGCACTGACTCTAGTTTCAAATTGATGAGCTGGCCCCCATTGCTGTAATGCCGCTAGACTAGTGGCAATTTTCGTGATTGAAGCTGCGGGTATTGGAACATTTCCCCGGTGGGTCGCCAGTCTAGTCAGTCCTGATTGAATCCATACTCCTTGCTTAACTGCTGAACCTTGAACACGCCATTTTTCTATGAATTCATCCACAATCGCTTCAGCAGACGGGTCTGGTTCAGCTGGCAAGCTAAACAAGGAGGTATCCCGCCAAGCCATCAGTTGAGCTTGATCAAGGTTGATCGGTTGTAGATTTCTCCATAGTTTCACAGATATAACGACAAATGCACCGGCAAGGATCCCAGCAGCAAGTTGTTTTAGCATTCACTACACCACATTTGTTTCTTGAGGCTGCTCTATTTTAGCTAAGACCGCTAGACATGCCCCACACCTCAATGCGCATTGAGGTGTGGGGCATGTCTAGCGGACAGGATCTTTAATGGTTTTGAGATCGTCTATAATCAAAGTAGTAGGGAAAACAAATTAAGAGCTAACCGCCACCTACTAATTAAAAATAGAACTTATTGTATTTTTCCGGCGCGGAGGGGCATCCCGTGTCGTTAATAAAGCTTACCGAGTATCCGAACTGTTAGGTGGAGTTGGTAAGAAGCCCACACTGTAATCTACTCGCTTTGCCAGACGCGGAGCGCGTTCGATAAGCGTGTGGGAGTATGTCACATAGTGAATGCTGCTACTGAACAGTTCTGTTGAGAACATGTCACCATGCAAGCCTTAACCGGTCCCAAACCTCAAGTTAAACAGATCACATTGTTTACTATTCCAGGTAATGGTCCTGGTAAGATGTGGAAGGTTTCTATAAACTTTGAGCAATGGCATCGACTGGCGCACGAATCGCAATAGACGCTATGGGCGGGGATTATGCCCCCCATGAAATAGTTGCTGGAGCTATTAGAGCACAAGCTGAGTTAGGGGTAGAGGTATTGTTGGTAGGGGATCCTGAGCAAATTAGATCCTCTATTTCCCAACACCACGGATCAAGTCAGATAGAAATTGTAGCTGCTGATGGTGTCGTTGCCATGGATGAAGAACCCTTGGTGACCTTGAAGCGTAAGCCCAAGGCTTCTATTAACGTAGCCATGGACTTAGTCAAGCAAGGACGTGCTGACGCTGTAGTCTGTGCTGGGCACTCTGGGGCAGCCATGGCAGCGGCTCTATTGCGCTTAGGGCGTCTGCCAGGGATTGACCGTCCCGCAATTGGCGCAGTGTTTCCTACCATCATGGCTGGCAAGCCAGTGATTATAATGGACGTGGGGGCAATTGTGGATTGTCGCCCTAAATATCTAGAGCAGTTTGCCATCATGGGCTCAGTATATAGCAAGTATGTCTTGGGCATGGAAGAGCCTAAGGTGGGTCTGCTAAACATTGGTGAGGAAGAGTGTAAAGGCAATGATTTGGCCATCCGTACTCATCAACTGCTACGAAAGAATTCCAGAATAAACTTTATTGGCAATGCTGAGGGTAGAGATGTACTCTCAGGTCAATTTGATGTAATTGTGTGCGATGGTTTTGTGGGCAATATACTGCTCAAGTTTGCCGAAGCAGTAGGGGAGGTGATGCTGCAAATTATCCGAGAAGAACTGCCTCAAGGGATACAAGGTCAGCTAGGTACAGCGTTGTTAAAACCCAACTTGAAGCGGATTAAGCAGCGTATGGATCATGCCGAACATGGCGGTGCTCTACTCTTAGGGGTGGCAGGAATTTGTATTATTAGTCACGGTAGCTCCCAAGCTCCATCGATTTTTAACGCCATTCGGTTGGCTAAAGAAGCCATTGATCACCGAGTACTAGAGCGGATTAAAGCTAATCACTTCAAAAGATCTAAGGAATCAGTGGCTACTAATTCCAGCAGTGAGGAGTAAGGCATGATCGACTGATCAGCATTCCAATGCTACCATTAGCGCAACTGTTTTTTTGTTGACTGTTGACCGTTGGCGGTTGGAAGTTTATGCTTAACCCTTAACCTTAATAGTGTCAAGCATGGGGACTAAACTTTGACTAGCTGATCAAGTCTCGTGTTAGAATTCCTTAGCGGAATTGCCCAGGGTCTTAGGCTGGCGATCCATAACGGTAATTACAAGAGGGTTCCGTCATAATGGCAGATTGTTAGCTTGAGCGTCCCACAAGCCTCACAAAATAGTTGTTTAAGGCTTGTGTGCTATAGTTGAGTGTGGCATTGATGGCAAGATTGACCAATGACCAGTCTTTTCGCCTTATCCCTAAGCAGCGAACTTGGGAAGAGAAAAACATGGGATGCAACTGATGGAGAAGAGCCTTGAATCAACTAGGAACAGGCATTGCTATTACCGGAAGTGGTTCCGCAGCGTCAGAAGTTACCCTCGATAACCATCAACTAAGCCAGATAGTTGATACATCGGATGAGTGGATTACCACCCGTACTGGAATTCGGCAAAGGCATCTGGTGCATTCACAAGGGAGTCTAAGTGAGATGGCTACTGCGGCAGCAAGCAATGCGATCGCTATGGCTGGAATTGCTCCTGAAGACCTAGATCTGATTATCCTAGCCACCTCAACCCCGGATGATCTGTTTGGCAGTGCTAATCAAGTTCAGGCACTCCTGGGAGCATCAAAAGCAGTTGCCTTTGATATAACCGCAGCCTGCTCTGGGTTCGTCTTTGGACTGGCTACAGCGTCCCAATTTATCCGCACTGGCCTTTACCAAAATGTCTTACTGATTGGTGCGGATATTCTCTCAAGATGGGTGGATTGGTCAGACCGAAGTACTTGTGTACTATTTGGAGATGGTGCTGGGGCTGTAGTTTTGCAGGCAAATCAATCCGATCGCTTACTGGGATTTGCACTGTGTAGTGATGGTACCCAAAATAGCTGTCTTCAGTTAGCCTATAAACCACAAGACAAGGAAATTGTCAAGGGTTTGACTGTGGCTAAAGGGACTTATCAACCCATTACCATGAGTGGCAAAGAGGTTTATCGCTTTGCGGTGCAAAAGGTACCGGAAGTGATTGAAAAAGCATTATTCCGAGCCGATATCAGCACTGAACAGGTGGATTGGCTGCTCTTGCATCAAGCTAATCAGCGGATTCTGGATGGAGTTGCCCAACGTCTTAAGATTCCTAAGGACAAGGTTCTAAGTAATCTCGCCCAATATGGTAATACCTCAGCGGCTTCTATACCTATAGTGTTGGATGAAGCAGTGCGGCTTGAGAAAATTAAATCAGGAGACATTATAGCTATCTCCGGCTTTGGTGCAGGATTGACTTGGGGAGCAGCGGTTTTTAAGTGGGGAAGGTAATTGAAGTACTCCAGCAGCATCCTGCTGACCCCTTTGGGGAATTAAAAATTAAAAATTAAAAATTAAAAATATAAAATTGAACAAATTTTGCAATTTTTTAATTCCGGGTACAAGCCCCCACTGATAGCGAGGGATTGCTCGCTATCAGTGGTCTTCAATCAGTGGCGGGTACAAGCCCCCACTGATTGTCATTTTGAATTAATAATTTTGAATTTTGAATTGGAGCGCGTTAAGCAGCGTGACCATAGGTCAAGCGACTTGAGCAAGTTAATCAATGTTGACGGTTAACAATCAACAGTCAACCGCCAACGACTAACTAACTTTTCAAGGGTTACTTATAACTGAAACTATAGAGTGAGGCTTTTCCAAACCATGAGACTCCATCAGCTGCTGATTAGCCATCACCTGTTGAGGAGGACCATCAGCAATAATTTGCCCTTCGTCAAGTAGCAAAACGCGATCGCATACTTCTAAAATCAGTTCTAGGTCATGGGAGGAAATCAGTATTGTCTCCTCGGACCGTTTCAAAAAGCTAATCAAGCGACGCCGGGAACGAAGGTCAAGATTGGCACTGGGTTCATCGTACAGCACTAGG
>NZ_JAAHIG010000287.1:0-11485 GCF_010692305.1 Moorena sp. SIO4G3
TCGGGGACGCGCGCGGGAAACCTCAAAGACGAATAAGACCGTCCCTGATTTGAGTTGAGAATTGGAAGCCCCAACCTCAGCGTTCGCGTAGCGTGACCAAAGGTCAAGCAGGTTGGGGTACTTCACTCGGCACTTGCTACTCAGTACTCAGGACTATAACTAAAAAAATATGGCTGGGTGAATTAGACTTCACCCAGCCAATTTAGTTCCAAATATTTAGTTTTAAATACCCTAACAAGGAATTAAACGATTCCCTGCCAATTGTTTGTGGAGGTTGCTCCAGTGTACGCCTTCGAGACTGGGTAACACCAGGTGAGCTGCTCCAACTCGTTCAACTGGACCAAGTCCTACAGCCCACATACCAGCAGCTAGAGCGGCTTCGACACCAGACCCGGCATCTTCTACTACTACACAATAAGCGGGTTCCAATCCCAACTGCTGTGCTGCGTGCAAGAAGAGATCTGGTGCTGGCTTAGAGCGGGTCACACTGTAGCCGTCAGAAATTGAATCAATGCGATCGCTAATACCCAATCGTTCCATAACTTCCTTGGCATTTTTGCTACCGGAGCCAATCGCAGCTTTTATACCAGCTTCCTTGAGTTCAGTCAGTAACTCTAGAGCTCCAGGTAGTAAGTCAGCCTTAGAGATGTTCTTGATCAGTTCCAAATAGTACTTATTTTTGCGATCCATCATCTCTTGGAGTTGGTCTTCTGTAGCTGAGCGACCGTTCAGAAGTGCCATCAGGGACTCTCGACGTGAAAGGCCCCGCAGTGCTTCGTTGGCCTCGCGATTAAAGGGAATACCCTGTTCATCGGCTAGTTTTTGCCAAGCTTGGTAATGATATTCTGCGGTATCGGTGATTACGCCATCTAAGTCAAAAATCACACCCTGGATTTGAGCTGGAGAGCCGGGGGGTCGAGAACTTGGGGAGATGGTAGCCTCAGATTGTGCTGTTTGAGTACTGGTTTCTGGATTGAGATCAAACTCGTACTTCTTTCCACGCCATTGCAGCTTAAACTTGAGACGTGTCCAGCCCGGTAGGAAGTGGGGAATAGCAACAGGTCCATTGTCTGTGAACTTGATCCCAGCGCATCCAAAGATTATAGCTTGCCATACACCACCACCGGAAGCACCATGAATTCCTTCATGAGCGTTACCCCGCACATTTTCGAGGTCTACCATCGCTGCCCGCATAAAGTGTACATAAGCTTCCTCGGTCTTTCCTAATTCACAGGCGAGGATGGCGTGAACCGCAGGACCGAGGGACGAACCATAGGTGTGATCGGTGCGAGGAGAATAGTAGTCCCAATTTCGTTGCAAAATTTCTCGGTATTTCTCTGGATCAGAGGTTACGCCGTACTGCTCCCGCATCAGGTATAGCAACATCAAGACATCGGGCTGCTTGAGCACTTGCTTTTTACTTGCTCCCTCAATGCCAAGGAGAGCCTGCATGGAACGGGTACGTGGCTCGTAATCTTCCAGGTTAATATCTTCAATTTGGAAGAACCCCTCACACTGTTCGATTAAGTCCTTTTCATGGTCATAGGGTATCCACATCCGACGGATAATTTCAGACCACAGACTAACTCGGCTTGGGGTTAGCTCCAGTGTTTCTTCGAGTTCTTTAGCTTTCTGTGGATGTTCCCGACGCAACCAGTCTAGGACGAACTGAGCAGTCTCTAGGTGCCATTGAACCATGCGGTTGGTGAAGGCATTGTTGTCTATCCCTTCGTGGTATTCATCCGGACCAATCACATCCCGGAGTTCATAGCGTTCCCGTTTACCATTCCACTCAACCCGAGTTCCCCAGAATACCGCTGTATCTAGGATAATCTCAGCACCGTAGTTTACCACCCAGTCATCATCACCGGTAGCCTGCCAATATTTCCAGATACCATAGACGACATCAGTAGTGATGTGCAGTTCGCGATCGCCACACCAAATTCGGATCGGGTCTCCATCCTTCTCAGCAGAGAGAACCCAGCGAGGGGTTACTTCGTCACCGGTGTCAGCACTTTCCCAGGCGTAAACGGCTCCCGGATAGCCCTGAAGCTTAGCTTTACGCCTTGCCCCAGGTAAAGTATGGTAACGGTAGGTCAGCAAATTCTTGGCAATCTGGGGCTGAGTTAATATCATCAGCGGCAGCATAAAAATTTCTGTGTCCCAGAAAACGTGACCCCGATAGCCAAAACCAGAAAGGGTTTTAGCGGGAATATTCACCCGGTCATCATGACGAGGAGCACTAATGAAAAGTTGGAACAAATTGTAGCGTATAGCAATCTGAGCGTTGAGGTCCCCTTCAATGACAACATCACTATCTTGCCAAATCTTATCCCAAGCTGCCTCATGTCGAGAGAATAGGGTTAGATAATCTGGTTGGTTCACCAGGTGTTCCTGGGCTACCTTTTCTGGGGTTTCGGTGTCCCGAGATGTGAACACAGTAATTACTTTATCCAGGGTGACTAGCTGTCCTGAGCGCACTTGTAAGCTAGTAGCTAAGGTGGGGTGACCTTCACAACCCTTTAGCTGTATTTTGGCATCATCAACACCACTTACACTGACTCTCGAAGCCATACCCAGTTCGATACCCGTATGACGGGTGCGAACGTGTAACCAGATACCTCCTTCTGATGTCTGGTTAGTTCCGGTTGAAATCTGACCCTGTTTCAACCATTCCCAGTGTAGCACCCCTTGGTTATCTGGGTAGCCATTGATGCTGGCTTGAATTTCGATGGCTCCATCGAAATCCACCGGAGTGATTTGAAAGCGAAGGGCTAACACATGGTCATCAGCCATACTGGCAAAACGCTCGACATGGATATCGATAGTCTTACCACCAGGACTACGCCAACGCAAATCACGAGTTAGCTTGCCTCGATGCAGGTCAAGTTGACGTTCGTAGTGCAAGATCTCGCCTTGATCAAGACGAAAGCGTTCACCTTCTACAACGATCACGATCGGTAGCCAATCAGGACAATTAGCCAGTTCAGTATAGACAACTGGCACATCGTCGTAGACACCATTAATCAATGTCATTGGCCATGCACCGTGATACCCTTCCTCAAAGCTACCTCGGGTACTGAGGTAACCATTGCCAATGGTAAAAACGGTTTCCTTGTAGTGCAATTGAGTCGGATCAAACTTGGTCTCAGTTACTGTCCAGTCGCTGTAGATGTGGTTAGAGCTAGATGGGGACGATACTTTGGCATCCATAGTTAGTCGTTAGTGTTGCTGTGGTCGGTGGTTCCTTGAGTGAGGTCAAGCGCTTCCCTTCGCTTGTGGGGCAAACGGGTGTAGGGTAATGGGAGTTGGAGATAGGGGTGATGGGGGTGTGAACAGAAGATGGCAAAACGCCACCCTTGAAACTCGGATCACTAACACCAAATTTTGCCCATACCCCATACCCGACAATCTAAACCCCTGCTGTCAAGGGAAGGCTACTAGCAATTAATTGAAATACTTATTGGCTCAGGCAAATTGCCCATAATTAGTGAATTCACTAATAATTATGCGATTTCCGCATTAACTGACACATCAACAAATCTTTGGTTAGCTGTTGGTAGCCGACATCGGACGATAAGTTGAAGTCAGTGAAGGATAGGAGGCTTAATAACTAGTAATTTCTCTAAGTAGTAATTTCTAGAATCAGCCTCCATGATTGCACGGGTTTTGTAAAAGCGATGCAGCGCCGACCTGCGGGGGTTTCCCCCATGAGCGACTGCATCAAGACACTGAGATATAGGAGTAACGTTTGCCGGACTTAGTCCTGCTTCCGCGAAGGGCAATGTTGTAAAGGCTTGTTGGGCTAGCAGCACATTTTTCCCTCACCTTAACTACTAGGGACAGGGCTACGAACTGGGGGTCATTCGTAGGTGTCGTAACCATTACAAAGAGCGGAATAATCTCCATCTCAGTGGATCTTAGCTAGGAAATTCCGGATTAAGCGGAAATTACCAGGAAATTAACTAAGAGTGAGTTCTTATTAGCTTAAAATCAGTAGAACTTGAATGCTTTTAAGCATTACTTTAGAAACAGTCAGCTCAACCATTAAGTTGTGATGCTTTCTGCTCCCCCTCCTCACTTTTTTATAGCCCATAATCTCTGATTAACGCGAGCTATGCTTGGCTAGTAAGTTTGTCGCTCTGGGTTTGTAAATCAGATAGAACAAAGCTTCTAGGTAGCGCAGCAGAGTTTCTCGGCTTTCTTTAGAGGTTTCACTCCAGAATCCGTAAATTTTGGCGAGTGAGAGGAGCTGCTTGGTATGCAACTGCCAATTGTATTTATCCCGAACTCGCTTGATACCTGCTTGAGAAATTTTCTGCCAATAGTCAGGGGTGTGTTCGCACTTTGAGATAAATTCCTGGATTTTTTCGGCAGTCCCTTGCAAGTCTGTGGGATTAATGAGAAACCCATTATCGCCGTTTTGAATAATCTCTGATGGTCCACCAAATTGAGTGGCAAATGTTGGTAAACCCGAGATCATGGCTTCTAAAACCGTGAGACCAAAGGCTTCAAAGCGAGCAGGATGGACTAAAATTCCCCCCAAATCAGCAATGACTCGGTAGGATTCGCCGATATCGGGGGTGGTCAGACGTAGTCCGATCCATCGAATTTTGCCTTGAAGATGGTATTGCTTAATTAGCTGGTTGAGCTTCTCGATTTCGCCTTTCTCTTCTGGATCAGTGGCGTCCTCAACCCTGACATGGCTAGTGATTAAAATTAGGTTGCACTGTTGCTGAAGTTCTTTGGAACTAGCAAAGCATTCCACTAAGCCAGTCAGATTCTTGATTGAGGTTAGGGGCGCAATGCTGAGAATCGGGCGCTGCTTAGGACTGTTGAGATAGCCGATAATTTCGGGGTCTTCCTTGGTCAACAGCAAGTCTTTAACCCGTTCACTGTCGTGGGCAATCCGGTCTGATGTCTGAGTGTAGGGAAAGAAAATGTTTTCGTTGACCCCTGGTGGTACCACATTAAACTTGGGGCTGAATAACTCAATCCCATTCACCACATGATACAGTTCAGGCATACTGAAAGACTTGTAAGACTCGTAGTAGCCTACACTGTTTGGTGTTCCCACAAGCTCCTCATAGGTACTGGTCAGAATGAAATCTGCTGAATTCATCGCAATTAAATCAGCGGTGAATTGTATGGAGAAGTTGTATTGGGACTCAAAGTCTTTCCAGTAGAGGTCACTAAACAGATATTTAGGCTTTTCCATGGTGTGAGCAATACTGCCATGGATAGCGTTTAGGCGTCTCGCCAGCAGAAACGCAACTAAACTCCCATCGGAATAGTTTCCGATAATTAAGTCTGGACTACCCTGGAATTCTTCTAGCAGGGCTTTTTCTGAATCTAAGGCAAAGGATTCGAGATAGGGCCAGATCTCAAATTTGGAAATCCAGTTTTGAGTGACGTTTGGGTTAAATTCCTGGAAAGGAACCCGCAAAATCCAACCGTTGCTGGTGCCTTGGATTTTTTCTAGGCGTAGATTGCACTGGGTACCTTCACAGTTGGGAATTAGGCGAGTCAGAACGATCACCTTTGGTTCGACGCCCAGAACGTCAAGACCTGAGAGTTTAATATTGTTTTGGATGGTTTGTTCCAGGCTACTGGCTTGGTCGATGACGTATGCCACTTGACCAGCGGTTTCGGGAAGACCCAAGACTCCTTCTTGGCCAACCCAGCCATGAACGGAAACCAGAACAACCCGAAAGATCAGGGGAATACGAGAAATAAAGGCTTCGAGTACTGCATGATCAGGAGCGTCCATTAACCGCTCAAGGAGTTCTAGGGTTTCGCGCACCCGACCAGCAGTGTTACCCCAACCTGCTTCAAAACCGAGAACTTGAAGCTCGAAGCGAAACTTTTCATAGGGGGTATGAGCTGGTAGATCCCCGACTAATGTTAGTGCTTCCTTAAGCTTGTCAAAGAGTTGGGTCGTTGAGTCAATTCGGTTGTTGAGCAGTAATGGCGTCTGGTCGTAGTGGTGTGCTCGTAAGTTTTTCAACAGCTCTTCTAGCCATTGCTTAGAGTCAGCAAATAATTGGCTAGATAAGTAACGGTTAAGAAACTCCAGTCCATTGCCAATCTTTCTCGGGTCACGAATTGTAGGAGTATTTTTGTAAAACGGACCAACATCAATTTCTAGCAGACCCCCTTTTTCTGGGAAGTAGCGCTTAACCCAGCGATCGCGTAAGCTTAGTAACTCCTCCACTGGCATTGGTTCAAAACTGGCCAAATCCGCTGCTAGCCGATAGATTTCTTGAGAAGCAACCCTTGTCCGCAGGAGAAGCCAAAGGTTTTTCTCTTCCAGAATAATTTCGTGGGTATAGTTCAGTAGTTCGGCGATAGAGGAAGTTCTTTTAAAGTAAGCAGGCTTGTCATGAGTAGTGCAGTAATTATCAAACGCTTGCAGAATCTGATTCCTTAGAAAGTACTGCTCTTGTTCAGATCGCAGTTGGCTGATAAACTGACGCAAATCAGCTTTCTCGTTACTTTGGAGAACAGCTCGTAACAAACTAGACATAGTAACTTAGCGTGTCTTGTCCATGGTGGGTCTGTAACCTACTCCCGCTGTAGCCCTTGGCTAGCAGGGAGTAGGATTGTCGTCGGAGATTGGCTCACTCCTTGGGATCTTCAGGCAGTGGGGCAATCGCTTACCCCACTATCGTTATTTGAATTAGGGCGGGGTGTGCCAAGCTTTAAGTAAGCAACCGCCATAATTACATGATTCCCCTAGATCGACAAGGCAGTTGGAAAATACATGGAAACAATTAAGCTTTTAATTATGATTAAAATAATTTTGCTAGGTGTGCTTGACCCATGAAGAATTAAATTCGCCACAGGTTGCACCTGCCGATACCCCACCTACACTCAAACACCCTGAACAATAGGTTTCAACTCCCACGCACTAATGGTCAAGACAGCTTGCCAATCATCGGCACGAGCGCAAGTATAAAGGAAGTGCGTGGGAGATCAGCGCTCAGTGGTAAGGGTCAATTCTATGAAAGCCTTACCTTTGTCAAATCGGACAAATTTATAGCGCTATGCTTTGTCTTTTCCCTTTGCCATTAACTGGATTAGCTTTCGATCACAACCGTGAGGTTACCGGAATTTTTGACCACTTTACAGGTGGTGGTTGTGTCAGCTCGTTCCAATTGCAAGTCTAGCACCGTTGAGCCAATCCGCAAGTTACGAACTAAGAGTTGATTGATAAAATTTGGTAAAGTTGGTTTGAAAATATGTAAATTGTTTCCTGGAGCTACGGCGCGCAAATTCACCATCATTTGCAGCAGTTGGAAAATACTGCCAGTTGCCCAGGCTTGGAGAGGACAGGCTCCTGGATACTTGACCGGAGAGCTGTTGGGAGTGCGCTGGTAACCAGAGAATAGTTCTGGAGGACGATAGTAGGGTTGCTCAACTGTCATGTCAATCATGCCTTTGGCAATTTCTAAGGCTTGATCGACTTGATTTAGCGTACGCAATCCCAGCGCAATCAAGGAATTTTCGTGAGGCCAGACTGAGCCCACATGATAGCTGATCGGGTTGTAAGCAGCGGATTGATTACTGAGGGTACGAATCCCCCAACCATTGAACATATCTGGTTCTAACAGCCGCTTTGCTACACTAGCTGCTTTTTCTGGAGTAAAAATACCCAATGACAAGCAATGACCAGGATTGGAGGTTATGCTATCTACGAGTTTACCTTCTCCATCTAGTGCTAAGGCACAGAAGTCTAGGTCGTCTAGCCAAAAATCCTGATTGAAGCGTTGCTTGAGCTCCTTGGCTTGGTTTTCCCAACGCTCGGCTAAATCAATTCGCTGCTTGATCCTGGCCAGATGGCTTAGCCTAACTTTAGCGCCATAGACATAAGCTTGGACTTCGCATAATGCGATCGCTCCCGTTGCTAGGGAACCATCACGAGTGACCATGGAATCACCGGAATCCTTCCACCCTTGATTACGCAAACCCTTTTTGGATTGGCGCTGATAACAGAGATAGCCGTTTTGCTGAGATTGACGATCAATCCAATCCATGGCAGCCAAAGCATTAGGCCAAAGCAAGTCTCGGGTAGTTGTGTCATTGGTCCAAGCATAGTACTCGGCATAGAGCATCAGCCACAGTGGGGTAGCATCAACTGTACCGTAGTAGGGAGTGTGAGGAATTTCCCGACAGCGAGCCAATTCCCCAACCCGGAGTTCATGCAAAATCTTACCCGGTTGCTCATCCCGCAATGGGTTATCCTCTTGGCCTTGGTACTGGGCTAAAATTTCCAGAGTCCTAAGAGCGATAGTAGGGTCAAGGATTAAGGTTTGTGAGGCAGCAATTAAGGAATCTCGGCCAAACAAGGTGGAAAACCGAGGTACTCCTGCGGAAAGAACTGTGCAGCCATTAATAGTCTGCCTGAGTAAAAAGATGTCTCGTGTTGCCCGAGAAATCAATTGGTTAACGGTTTCATTATCGCAGCTAATGTGAGTTACCTGTTTATACCATTCCTGGTTTTGGAGTAAGTTAGCGGTCTTAGCTTGTTCAAGGGTAGTTGGAGGTTTAGCTGTAGTGATTCGCGCTTTGTGGGTGACCAGTTCCAGTCGATAGCCTAAGGTTTCAGTAGCGCCAGGCTTGAGGCACAACTCCCAAACCGCTGTGTTCCCTTTGTAGGTGTCTGGGAGACGGTGCATCAAGTGGATCTGAGATTCAATCAGGGAGTTATCGAGTCCCTGGTAAGCTAGGTTGATGGTATTGGTGTTGAACTCAGTTAGGGTTAGCAGCGTTTCTAAATCCATATCAGGTGGTAGTAAACGCAGGTGAGTTCCCCGTTGCTGTCGCTGATGACCCCGGACTTCAAACCAGTCTTTAAAATCGGCATCAAAACTGAGGCTGACGCTGAAGCTAAGGGGTTGAGTGTCGTAATTGGTGATTACAATTTCTTCCCATAAGCCACCATGGAGGGCTAGCTGCCGCTGAATGCCTAGGGTTTTTGGAGGAAGATTAGGTGAACGGGGATTGCAACACATGACCGATAGGACAAATCCTTCCTCAGCACTGCTACTAAGGGGAATGGGGAGTTGCCCTTCAATTTGTAACTCTAAGCGAGAGAGAAAGCGGGTATCTTGACAAAATAATCCGGTTGTGCTATTAGTTTCGTTTTCTAAGTTCCCCGAAATATTCCCTAGGGTATCTGTGATTAAAAACAGGTCATCTACTTTGAGAGGAAGGGTTGGTAGAGGTTGGTTTGTGGTGAGCCGAGGCCATTCGGTCATCGACAACTGCTCGGTAGGAAGGTATCGTCTACCATCTCGTTCGATAATCTGTAAATCCATAAAATCAGCGCTGGGGCTTTCGGTTTAACTAGTGGTGGACGCTTGGGGGATGTCATAAGTCTCTCTCTACCGCTGTTGTCAGGGTCGGGAGACATCGAGATTACCCAAGTTAATTATCAATTGTTTTGGACAGGTCGAGGATTCAAGATTTAGTAAAGGGAGTAGGGAATAGGGAATAGGGAGTAGGGAATAGGGAGTAGGGAGTAGGAAGTAGGGAGCAGGGAACAAACATTCTCTAAATTGATTTAGGATTGCTATCAAATCGGATATTACCAAAAAATACAAAATTTTAATTACTGTCTAAAAGGTTATTTATTTTTCATATTTTTTTAAAATAAATTGATAATTATTTACTTAGTAAAAATACAATTATTTACAAAGTTTACGTGTCTATAATTACCTAAACCCAAGGCTGATTTATCATAACACCAAAAACTCTGCTCTCTTTCCTACTATTCCCTATTCCCTGCTCCCTATTCCCTATTCCCTATTCCCTATTCCCTATTCCCTATTCCCTATTTCCTCTATGTTTACATCTCAAATGAAAATGCTATCTGCTCAGAGGATTGCTACCCTTAGAGCTAAATGGTAATCCCTAATCTTGAGTAATGACTGAAGCAAGAACTATTTTTCGGAGCAGCACAACCACTAGTACCCTAGCTATTCACTACCATGTCGCTATGCCTCAGCCTCAATCCCATCTGTTTGAGGTAACGCTACAAGTGGAAGGCTGGGAAGCCCCTTTGTTAGATTTAAAGATGCCCGTTTGGACTCCAGGCTCTTACTTAGTGCGGGAGTATGCTCGACATTTACAAGATTTCTCTGCGGATAACGGTAATCCTACCCAGTCTTTACCGTGGCGGAAACTGGCCAAGAATCATTGGCTAGTGGAAACTGGTGATGCGTCGGCTATCACTGTGCGTTATCGTATCTTTGCTAATGAATTAACGGTACGCACTAATCACCTAGATGCTAGCCACGGCTATTTTAATGGTGCTGCTCTGTTCTTCTTCATCCCAGGATTTGAACAACACCCTTGCCAGGTTACTATCGCGCCACCTCATCCCGATTGGCGGGTGACTACACCTTTACCAGCAGTGTCAGGCAAATTTAATACCTTTGAGGCAAGGGATTTTGATACCTTAGTCGATAGTCCCTTTGAAATTGGTGATCATAAGCTCTATGACTTTGAGGTTTTGGGCAAACCCCATCAATTGGCCATCTGGGGAGAGGGGAATGCTGACCCAAAGCGGATTATTGAGGATACTACAAAGATTATCAAGGTAGAAGCTGAGCTGTTTGGGGGTTTACCTTATGACCACTATTTGTTCTTGCTCTATCTAACGGCTAGTGGCTTTGGGGGATTGGAACATAAGGATAGTTGTTCGTTAATTTACTTGCGCTTTGGTTTTCGGGCAAAGGATAAGTACAATCGCTTCTTGCAACTGGTGGCTCATGAGTTCTTTCACTTGTGGAATGTTAAGCGGATTCGACCATTAGCCCTAGAAACGTTTGACTATGAAAAGGAAAATTATACGACATCGTTGTGGTTTTCTGAGGGAACAACCAGTTACTATGACTTATTAATTCCCCAACGAGCCGGTATCTATGATGCTAAGACGTTGTTAGAGAATTTGAGTAAAGAAATTACTCGGTTTTTAACTACACCAGGACGTAAGGTGCAGCCACTGGATGAGTCGAGTTTTGATGCTTGGATTAAGCTTTATCGACGGGATGCTAACAGTGATAATAACCAAATTTCCTATTATTTGAAAGGGGAAATGGTGTCATTATTGCTGGATTTGTTAATCCGGGAGCGCCATGGAAATAAGCGATCCCTTGATGATGTGATAAGAATTATGTGGGAGCAGTTTGGTAAAGGGGAAATTGGCTTTACTCCCCAACAACTGCGAGAGGTAATAGAATCCGTAGCAGAGCTAGATTTAAGTAATTTCTTCTCGAAGACTATTGAGGGTAAGGGGGAATTGCCCTTCAATGAGTATCTCAAACCCTTTGGCTTACAAGTGGTGGCTGTGGATGAAGACTCTGTGCCTTACTTGGGGGTGAAGGTGAGAACTGACAATGGTCAGGACTGGATCCAGTTTGTGGAGATGGATTCTCCTGCGGCAGTGGCAGGAGTGGATGCTGGTGATCAGTTACTGGCA
>NZ_JAAHIG010000288.1:0-11476 GCF_010692305.1 Moorena sp. SIO4G3
TTCGGGCGCGAGGGCACCATTGTTACAACGGCTTTAACTGTCACGATACAAGTAATAGTGTACGGTAAATCTGTTAAGTTTCTTACTACTGTTGCTAGTGGCCATCGCCGCTAGTCAGGGGCTGAGATCTTGCACCAGTACAAAAAAACTTAATAACGGAAAGCGCACCTTTAAATTCTCTCATTTGCGTATCGGCGCACGCAACGGAAGGTTTATGTTAAGCTGACAGCTGACCGCTGACGGCTGTTCGCGTAGCGTGCGCGTAGCGCATAGGCTTCTTTAGCAAGGGCTGGGGTTGTGATGATTTTGGGATTAAATGGGCTACTGCTTGTTTCACAAAACCTTGCATGAATGCTGCCCGTTGATTTTGCTGGAATACCTGTTTGAGTTTCTGGGTGAGTTGCTCGGGATTGAACTGTTGCGGGTTAGGACTAGTTTCGCTTTGCTCCTGTTCTTGGAAATACTCAATCAAACTTAGTCCTGCTAATCGGGTTAGATAAGCAGCACTCACGCCCTGTACTGCGCCACCAGCGACATAGGTCAAGGCATGGCTTTTGAGCATATTGCCAATGGCTTGAGTGGAAAGCTCTACTAAGCCTAGTTTTACCATTAAACTACCTAGGGTTTTCGCGGCTTCCTGAGCCTGAGAGAGAGAGAATTTTTGCTGATAAATGTCCCCGAGTTCTGTGACTAATTGGGCGCTAATGGCCGCTGTTGCCAGTAAATCAAGGGCTGGCACTGGGTTAGCAAAAGCGGCAGCTGCTGCAATCCACTGATACTGTTCAATAATTGGTAAAGCGCGATCGCGTCTGAGGTGATTCAATTCTTGCTTGGCTTGAGCTTGTACCCTGGTCATGGCTCTGATGGTACTTGCCCACACTAGCTGTTGCTGTTCTTGGGTCAGGATTTGAGTTAAGCGGTCATTGAGCAAGGTCAGGTCAGGGGTTTGGGGTTCCAACCACTCTTTGACCGAAGCATCTGGCTGATGTTGACGCACTTTCACCGGAGCTGGGTTAGATGCGATCGCTACCACATCTTCTGGGTCTAATCGTCCTAGCACTCGCTGCCGTAAGGTTTGCAAAACCGTAGCCCGTTGTGTAGATAAATACTGATCTTGCTTATTGAGTACTAGTATGGAGCGCTGGTGGGGAGCACTCAGTTGCTGCAAGGCTTGTAACTCGCTGTCGGTCAAATCACCAGCGGTGACAAATAATACTAAATCGGAGCCCAGGGCGATGTCCATAGCGGTGGTTTGTGCTTCGATACCACTATCCTTGACGGTAAACAAGCCTGGTGTTTCTTGGAACTGCACAGACAGGTCAGGCCATGGTTGAGAGTTACTATAGAGGGTTTCGAGAGCTTTAATCAAAGCGGTTTTCCCAACACCCTTATCCCCAGTGACTGCTATTGTTATTTCCTTGCGGTCTAGCTCAGTCTTTAGCTGGGCTACTTGCTCTCGTAGTCTAGCACTGGCATCCCGTGCCTCGGATTCTTGATCGAGCTGAGTAATGATAGTTTCGGTAAATGCGATGGTGTTTTCCACGGCTGCCAGGTCTACTGGGGTTGATCGGGGCAAAGATTCCTGGTTTTGTGACCTCCGCTGCTGCAGAAACCAGAATCCAGTCCCAAATGCGATCGCTCCCCAAAGGGTATACTCACCTAGTTCCATCACTGAGTCGTAGGCACTCTGGGCTAGCCATAAACCAAAAGATAGAACGATTCCCCCAACTAAGATCGGTCGCTGCAACTTAAGCACTATTTAATCCTCCACTATCGGAATTTTGCCCATAATTATTGGTCTGTATCTACGATATCAAGTTACTTGTGGATCGCTGAAGTTGGTAAAGTTAGTAATAACTTAGCTCAGCAAATTCATGGACGTTTTTTTTATTTTATCAGAGTTAATCCGGATTACAAATAATTTTTCTGTATTTATTGCTTGTATTCCTAGTTAATCTCCCCTACTTACCCTTACTGAGATATGGAACCTCTATCTGCTCTAGCTATTGCTAGCCTAGCTTTTATCGGTACGAAAGCTGCGGAAACCACGGTAGAAAAGTTCACTGATGCAGCCCTAGAAAAAGCCAAGCCACTGCGCCAGAAGATTATTGATAAGTTAAGTAGTGATCCCAGGGCTGAAGTTGCTTTGCTAGCTGCTCAAGATGCTTCAGAGACTGATGTTGAAGTTATATCTTATTATTTGCAAGAGGCGATGGAAGAAGATGCTAAATTTGCCCATGAGATTGAAGGATTAGCAAGAGAAATCAATAATTTTAACCAAGTTGAAAGGGAAAACTGGCAAGTATCTGGTGATGTAAATTATAACAAGGTGTCTGGTGATGTAATTTACAATAATAAAAATCAAGATCCAGTAATTAAAGAAGCCGGTAGTGGTAATATGTTCAACATTACTTACAATAATAATCCTGAACCTTATTAGCTGAAGTCGCCTGGGGAGCAGGTTCACCAAATCCAAATTTTAAATTATTACCATTACCAAAAGGAAAGTACCACTACTCCCAAAGATTTAGATCAATCTACAGCTAGTGACAATCTACCATGCCCTTATCAAGGGTTGTTTCATTTCAGTCCCAAGGAAGCGGAATATTTCTTTGGGCGTGATGTTTTTATAGAAGAACTATTTAAAGCGACTCAAACTCGTAACTTTATTCCCGTATTGGGGGCATCAGGTAGTGGGAAATCCTCCGTAGTTCTAGCGGGATTAGTGCCGAAATTAGTAAAAGCCGGACATTGGCAATTTACCCATTTTCGTCCTGGAAAAGACCCATTTATGGCTCTGGCTCAAGCCCTAGTTCCTCTATACAGATCTGACCTGGATTCTACTGACACAATAATCCAAGCTCGTAAGTTGGCTAGATCTTTTAGTGAGGATGAATTACCTTTATCTGATGTCTTTGCCACAATTCACCGGAATCATCCTAACCAGAGAATTTTACTAATTGCTGACCAATTTGAAGAACTCTACACCCTGTGTAGGGATGAGAAAACCCGTCGTCTATTTCTCGATACCCTCTCTAACACATTTCAATCTAGCTCAGCACAATCTTCTTCATCCACAGTGTTAGTAACTACCCTGCGGGCAGATTTTTTAGGGAATGTGTTGTCCTATCCTCCCTTAGCGGATGTCTGGCGCAAGGTGAATGTTCAAATCCGTTCCATGAATCCAGAGGAACTCAGAGACGTAATTGAAAAACCAGCCCAAAAATTAGGAGTTAGCTTTGAAAGCGGACTGGTGGAACGCATTCTCAAAGATGTGGATAAAGAACCAGGTAATTTACCTCTGTTGGAATTTGCCCTAACTGAACTTTGGAAAAAACGCACCAGTAAACAACTAACCCACCAAGCCTATGAAGAAATCGGTGAAGTTTCTGGTGCATTAACCAGCTATGCTGATCGGGAATTTAGTAAACTCAAGCCAGAGGAACAAGAACGGGTAAGGCGGATATTTATCCAATTAGTACGTCCCGGTGAAGGTACGGAAGACACCAGACGATTGGCTACCAAAGTAGAATTAAAGGAGACCAACTGGAAATTAGTTAAAAAATTAGCTGATGCCCGGTTAGTGGTTACCAGTCGCACCGTTGTCACCAGTGCAGAAAATGCTGAACAAGAAACCGTGGAGGTAGTCCATGAGGCTTTAATTCGTAACTGGGGGCAACTGAAAGGATGGATGGAAACAGACCGAGAATTCCGTGCTTGGCAAGAAAGAATCCGAGCAACTATGGGTCAGTGGCAGGAGATGAACCGGGATAAGGGACTGTTATTGCGGGGAGCTGCTTTAGTCCAGGCACAGGAAAAACTTAAAGAACGTCGGGAAGAACTATCCCAAGCTGAACAAGAGTTTATTGGCTTGAGTGAAGCGTTACAAGTTAGGGAAGAAAAGCAAAAGCAGCGTCAGCGTCAAAGAATAATCGGGGGATTGGTAGCATTTTCGATAACTATTTCTGGGTTAGCTGCAACAGTATTTGGGTTATGGCGTGATGCGCTTATCGGTAAAGAAAATGCGAATATTAAAGCTGAAATTGCTAAGTTAAAGTCCCGCTTAGTCTTAGGCGATAAAACCTTGGATGTTCAATTGGATGTTATTAAACTAGATCAAGAATTGCAGCAAGCAAAGAAACCAACGACGGATATTCTAATTAAAGGTGCAAACTTGCTGCAACAGACTGTGTCTCAACGAAGAGAGATTAACCATTTCAGTGGGCATCAGGATTCGGTCTATGATGTAATCTTCAGCCCGGATGGAAAGTACCTCGCTTCTGTTAGTACTGACAAAACGGTGAAATTGTGGACACGAGAGGGGGAATTGCTTGAAACCTTCAGTGGGGTCTGGGCTGTAACCTTCAGCCGAGATGGAAAATACCTCGCTGCAAGTGCTGACAAGACCGTGAAAGTGTGGACGCGAGAAGGGGAATTGCTTGAAACCTTGAGTGGGCATCAGGGTTCGGTCTCTGATGTAACCTTCAGCCCGGATGGAAAATACCTCGCTTCTGCTAGTAGTGACAAAACGGTGAAATTGTGGACTGCCGAGGGGCAATTGGTAGATACCTTGAGGGGGCATCAGGATTCAGTCGTAAATGTAACCTTCAGCCCGGATGGAAAATACCTGGCTTCTGCTAGTTATGACAAGACCGTGAAATTGTGGACTGCCGAGGGGCAATTGCTTGAAACTTTGAGTGGGCATCAGGATTCAGTCTCTGATGTAACCTTTAGCCCGGATGGAAAGTACCTGGCTTCTAAAAGTGCTGACCTTACGGTGAAATTGTGGACTGCCGAGGGGGATTTGGTTAAAACCTTCAGGGAGTCTCAGGATTCGGTCAATGATGTAACCTTCAGCCGAGATGGAAAATACCTGGCTTCTGCAAGTAGTGACAATACGGTGAAATTGTGGACGCTAAAGGGGAAATTGCTTGATACCTTGAGGGGGCATCACGGTCCGGTCGGGGAATTGGTTGAAACCTTGAGGGGGCATCACGGTCCGGTCTATGATGTAACCTTCAGCCCGGATGGAAAATACCTGGCTTCTGCTAGTGCTGACAAAACGGTGAAATTGTGGACGCGAGAGGGGGAATTGCTTGATACCTTGAGTGGGCATCAGGGTTGGGTCCATCATGTAACCTTCAGCCGAGATGGAAAATACCTGGCTTCTGCTAGTGAAGACAAGACGGTGAAATTGTGGACTACTCAGGGGGAATTGGTTGATACCTTGAGGGAGCATGAGCGTTGGGGCAACCATGTAACCTTTAGCCCGGATGGTAAATACCTGGCTTCTGCAAGTTCTGGCAATACGGTGACATTGTGGACAGCAGAGGGGAAATTGCTTGATACCTTGAGTGGGCATCACGGTCCGGTCTATGATGTAACCTTCAGCCCGGATGGAAAATACCTGGCTTCTGCTAGTGAAGACAAGACGGTGAAATTGTGGACTACTCAGGGGGAATTGGTTGATACCTTGAGTGGGCATCAGGATAGGGTCAAGCATGTAACCTTCAGCCCGGATAGTAAATACTTGGCTTCTGCTAGTGCTGACAAAACGGTGAAATTGTGGACTACCCAGGGGGAATTGGTTGATACCTTGATTGGGCATCAGGCTTCGGTCGATCATGTCACCTTCAGCCCGAATGGAAAATACCTGGCTTCTACTAGTAGGAGGGACAAGACGGTGAAATTGTGGACGCCAGAGGGGGAATTGGTAGAGACATTGATTGGGCATCAGGATTGGATCACAGATGTAACCTTCAGTCCGGATGGGAAATACCTCGCTTCTGCAAGTAGTGACAAAACGGTGAAATTGTGGACTACCCAGGGGGAATTGGTAGAGACCTTGATTGGGCATCAGGATAGGGTCTATGATGTAACCTTCAGCCGAGATGGAAAATACCTGGCTTCTGCTAGTGAAGACAAAACGGTGAAATTGTGGACTGCCGAGGGGGAATTGGTTGAAACCTTGATGACGCATCAGGATAGGGGCTATAATTTAACCTTCAGTCGAGATGGAAAATACCTGAATTCTAAAAGTGCTAACGGTACGATGAAGTTATGGAACTTTAACCGAAAGGAACTCCTCAAACAGGCTTGCAATGGGCTAAATGACTACCTAAAAAATAACCCTAATGTGAGTGATGAAAAGCGTTATCTTTGTCGGTTGGAAGCTTCTGCAACAGCTTTACGTTTGCAAGGGGAAGAATTAGCATGGGAGGGTAAGATTGAGCAGGCTATTTATAAATTTAAAAAAGCCTTAGAACTAGACCCCAGTTTAGAGTTTGACCCTCAGACTGAAGCTAGAAAATTTCAAGCATTATTTTGGGTTAATGAAGGGTATAAATTAGCAAAAAAGGGTAAGATTGAGCAGGCTATTCCTAAGTTTGAAAAAGCCTTAGAACTAGACCCCAGTTTAGAATTTGATCCTCAGACAAAAGCGAAACAACTTGCAGCACAATTTTATGTTCATCAAGGGGATAGCTTGGCAATAAATGGTAAGATTGAGCAGGCTATTACTAAGTTTGAAAAAGCCTTAGAACTAGACCCCAGTTTAGAGTTTGACCCTCAGACAAAAGCGAAACAACTTCCAGCACCATTTTATGTTTATGTTCGTGAAGGGGAGAGATTAGCAAGCAAGGGTAAGATTGCTCAGGCGATTACTAAGTTTAAAAAAGCCTTAGAACTAGACCCCAGTTTAGATTTTGATCCTCAGACAAAAGCAAAACAACTTGCAGGATTATTTTATGTTAGTGAAGGGAAGAGATTAGCAAGGAAGGGTAAGATTGATGAGGCGATTACTCAGTTTAAAAAAGCCCAAGAATTCAATGTTTTCTATAGTGAATACCACACTCAAGCAAAACAAAATGCAGCCAAATTTTGGGTTAGTGAATGGAAAAAATTAGCAGAAAATGGTAAGATTGATGAGGTATTAACAAGATACAAAAAAGCTCAAGAACTAGATCCTAATTTAGAAATTTCTGCCAATGATTGGAAGAAACTCTGTTGGGATGGTAGCCTGTATAACCAAGCTGATAAAGTAATGTTTGCCTGTGAAAAAGCCGTTGAACTCGCACCACATGAAGGATATATAAAGGATAGTCGGGGTTTAGCTAGGGCGTTAACGGGTAATATTAAGGGTGCGATTGAAGACTTTGAGCAGTTCATTGCCTGGACAGATAATGAGAAGGCAAAAGCACAACGACAGAGTTGGGTTGACGCTCTCAATAATGGTGAAAATCCTTTTACAACAGAGGTGTTAGAAAGCTTACGCTAATAGTAAGCGGTCAGCGGTCAGCGGTCAGCTATCAGCTTATGGGCTGATGGTACTACTGTTCGGGCAGTGCTGTGGAATGGGCATCTTGGTGGAATGGGCATCTTGGTGGAATGGGCATCTTGGTGGAATGGGCATCTTGGTGGAACTGGCATCTTGCCAGTTTCATGCTTATTTTGGGGCGGGCATCCTGCCCACTCTACTGTTATTGATCCGGCGGGCAGGATGCCCACTCTACTGCTATTCATTCTTTTCCCGATTCCCGATTCCCCACTCCCGATTACCCACTCCCCAAAATCACAAAACCCCGCAAAGATAAAACCTTGCAGGGCTTCATGATATTCTATTTGGTGGCGGGAGGCGGATTTGAACCACCGACCTTCGGGTTATGCGTACCAACTACAACTTTCGTTGCCTGGATCTTCCAGTTTGTGGTCTGGACTGTCCCTTCACCCTCGCCTTAAACGTTAGGGTGCCTGCCTAACCAGTCTCTACACCTTCTCCCTTTGGGAGCTTGGCTCGGGATTACCTCGCTACAGGCTTCCCCGAATTTGACAGGTAAACACACGGAGATTTATCTTCGTGCCGCCCATGCTCAAGCTCGCTATTAAGCGTCTAGCTAACTTGATTGTTGAGCCCGACGAGCTACCAGGCTGCTCTATCCCGCGTCGTCTTTTTAACTATAACACCTAATTTCCAAATGTGGCAAGGGGAAATGGGAAATTTCTGAAATTAATTCTATCAGTGCTTGATGGAGGGAGTAGGGAGTAGGGAGCAGGGAGTAGGGAATCGGGAGTCGGGAGTAGGGAATCGGGAATCGGGAGTAGGGACAATACAACCTCGAATCTCTTTCCCCTCTTGCCTCTTGCCTTTTGCCTCTTGCCTTTTGCCTCTTGCCTTTTGCCTCTTGCCTCTTGCCTCTTGCCTTCGAGATACAAACCCTATAAGCTCAACCCTCAAGGCATAGATAACTCCCCAACCACTTCTAAACGCTTGTATTTACTGAGGTTAATAAACATCGACTCCAAGGTGTCTGCCACGGAAGGAGTAATCCAAGCCATTTGCTTAAGTAGGGCAATGGCTGCAGCATACTTAGGTGATTTGCCGCCATCGAGTACTTTAATGGCTAGACCCATATTCTGGCCAACGCGACCGATACATTGAACCCCTTGTGCTCCGGATTTACTTACCAGTTCTCCTTCGGATAATCGCATCAGTTCTGTATCAAATCCCCCATCCCCAGACACCATCTGGGGATGACTAATCATGGCACGGACAATACGCTCCATGGCCAGATTATTACCAGAAGAGAGCAGAGCGTACAATAATGCCATTTGCCGTAGTTGTAAAAAATAAGTCGGAGCGTTACAGTCGTCGTGAGCCAGAATTAACTCTTGCTCCGGCATCTGTAGCAACTCCGCCACTTGGCTCAAGATTAACTTTTGTACGGGATGGTTGTACTCCAAATAGGTCTTGAGTAGCCACTGCCTTTGTTGACAAACAGCCAACATTCCAGCATGTTTACCGGAACAGTTATGTTGCAGTGAACTTTCCTTGCCTGGGGGAATGGGACACTGTAGTGCTGATGGGTCAACATCACAGCGCCAAAGAATATTAAAGACCTGCCTTACCTGCTCCATCGTGCTGTGATGGGAACCACAGATAATAGCCAAGTCTCGGTCGGTGAGATTGTAACGCTCAAGGGTACCTGTGGTGGTGACCGCTAACGCTTGGAAAGGTTTGAGTGAAGAGCGAATGAATGTTGAGGTTTCTGGGTTACCCGCAACATATAACATCCGTCCCCGGTCATCACACACAACTGCTTGAGCTGAATGAACTGATTCGATAATGCCTTCCCGTAGTAAACGGACTTCTAAGGCTCGTGTTTGAGTACGTTTTCCCCTGGTCATGGATTAGACTTAAAGCTACCCTATAGCTTAGTTGGAGCAATCGAGCTAGGTGGCTGATAACACACGCCAAATGATGTTGCCACCAATCACGACTATAATCAAAAATCCGAACGTCCAGTGTAAACGTTGCAAAATTGGTTGGAGTTCATAAGAAACAATTAAGCGATCGCGAGCCAAAATTTCTGGGGTTTTTGTCCAGGTTTGACCATCATACCAGCCTGACTCCTCGTAGACTATGGTTTCTCTGATCAAGCGATCGCGTACATAGAACCAACCCAGGTATAGCCGCAGCAAACTTAAAATCAAGAAGATACTTGCTCCTGCCCCGCCACAGAGCAGAAACTTGATTATCGCTTTTTGCGGTGGAAAACTGACTGCTGCTATCGGCCCTGAAACCAGCCAGCTCAACCCCCAAACCCAAGTCAGCTTGATCACATAATTTGGTAGTTTCAGCCTTACCCAGTTAAAAAACCAAGATTCTTTTAGTTCTTGGTATTCATTTATGGGTTGCTGCTCTTCTGGAACAGGACATACATAAACGGGAGATTTCATGATTATTCTTTTGTGAGTGCTGCAATTAGGATGCCTGAAACTCAATCTGCTCCGCATGGCCCCAGAATGCTTCGAGATTATAGAATTTCCGTTCTTCAGGCAGCAAGATATGGACAATCACGTCACCGTAATCTTGAAGTATCCAGATTCCCTCTGCTTTTCCTGCTGTTCGCACAGGTAAACGGTTCCATGCCTCTTCTACTTGCTGTTCAATCGACTGAGAGATTGCCCTGACCTGTACCCTAGAAAACCCGGTTACAATTACAAAGTAATCTGTGATGTACGATACCTCTGAGACCGACAAAATCACAATATCTGCACCCTTGCGGTCATCTGCTGCTTGAGCAACGGTTAATGCTAACCCATAGCTAGCATCCTGGTGTTCGGTATCAGGGGTTACTAAGGTGGAGGGCTTATTATTTTGATCTCTCATTAAGCGTTTAATTCCTCGCTTTACAAAACAATCTGTTCTAATAGTAATTAAGTTTTCTTGTGCTTAATCACTTGCTGTACAATTCTTTTCATTTCTTTTCTTTGCTTCTTCATTTGACACTCACACTGCTGTTAACGAAACATTCCTGAAAGATAGGAACGGGGGACTTTAGGCATTTACACAATCTGTCTTACTCTCTCTTTTAGCTGTTGTCTTCCTGGACATCTGTTGAGCCCAGTTTCGAGTCAATATCATACGTTGGTGAATGGGACGAGGACTCTCTAGCAGGAATTTTAAAGAGTAGTCACAGGCTAACCAAACAGTTTTGTATAGATCTTGCTTAGAGAGATTTCGTAAGGCAAGTAAATCCGGTGTATCACCACGACCTGGCTCAATAGTATCAGCAATAAACACCACACAACTGAGGGGGGTCATACCCTCACGCCCTAACGTATGGAGAGCGATCGCTTCCAATACTGCTTCATCTTTGACTCCAAACTGCTCTTGGGCAACAATAGCACTGACATCTGCATGCAATAAGTGAGGCGCGGCTTCACAGACTGGATCGACTTCTATGCCGTTATCTCTAGCCATTTGCAACAAGCGCTCAGGCTTAAAGCATTTGGCTAGGTCGTGCAACAACCCTGCTTGACCTGCCTGCTGAGCATTGAGATGATGAAGCTCAGCGAGTTCAACAGACATCTGTTCAACCCGCAATATATGCTGTAGCCGAGAAGACGGTACATTATCTGCTAACCAGGTCAACACCTGATCACGCATCACCTTAAAAAGCTCCTAAGACATGTAATTGGTAACACTCGCTAATTCTTTTTTTAAGAAAATCTTAACATTTTTTCTTGATATAGCGGATACTACCTGATAGGTCTATTAAAACATTTTCTCAAGACTTTAGCAAGAAAAAGTTATGGCAAAGGGAGTCGGGAGCGGTGCGACCCGTGGCGAATTTAATTCGCCTACGGAAAGCGCACCGAGGGAGTCGGGAATCGGGAGTCGGGAACTTTAGAAGAAAAATTCTCACAATTCCTGCAGGTATTACTATATAGGGGAATGAGTTACACAGGATTTTTTCCCTGTTTCCTGTTATCCGTTATCCGTTATCTGTTATCCGTTATCCGTTATCTGTTATCTGTTATCTGTTATCTGTTATCTGTTATCTGTTCCCTATTCCCTGTTCCCTAAAACCCAATTTGTAGGTTACCTAATTGAAAATTGCTATAGCAATCATTTAGGATTGCTATAGAAAAAAAACCTTAGCCATCAGCTAAATCGGGAAACACTTCTCGGACA
>NZ_JAAHIG010000289.1:0-11363 GCF_010692305.1 Moorena sp. SIO4G3
TATATTAACCCAGCTGTGACTCTTGCTTTCTGGGCTAGTGGCTTTTTTCCCGCTCGCAAGGTGTTACCTTATATCCTGGCTCAATGCATTGGTGCGATCGCTGCTTCAACATTACTGTTGTTGACATTGGGGTATGTTGCTGATCTTGGCGCAACTCTGCCTCTACAAGGGAACTGGTTTCAATCCTTAGTGCTGGAAGTAGTACTCACCTTTATCTTAATGTTTGTGATCTTAGGCTCTGGTCTTGACCGCCGTGCTCCCATTGGCTTTGCTGGTTTGGCTATTGGCTTAACCGTAGCATTAGAAGCAGCTTGCTTCGGACCAATTACCGGTGCCAGCATGAATCCAGCCCGTTCATTGGGGCCAGCCCTAGTAGCTGGAATTTGGCAACATCAATGGATTTATTGGGTTGCCCCAATTGTAGGAGCGCAATTAGCCGTGATTGCCTATCGGCAACTTTCCCATGGATTTAGGGATATTCAGTAAAAGCATAGCTAAGCTAAAACGCATTTAAAATGGGTTTTAGCAATGGCAAAAGGCAAAAGGCAAAAGGCAAAAGGCAAAAGGCAAAAGGCAAAAGGCAAAAGGCAAAAGGCAAAAGGCAAAAGGCAAAAGGCAAAAGAATAGTGGATTATATTTTTTTTAGTTAATTTCAATAATATACAGTTTAAATGTACAAAATTTTATATTAAAACTCACAAGTAACAAGTAACAAGTAACAAATCACTATGAAACAAATCATGTTTGTTTGTAAAAGAAATTCCTGCCGTTCTCAAATGGCAGAGGGTTTTGCTAGAACCTTAGGAGAAGGAAAGATTTCTGTTACTAGTTCTGGACTAGAAGCAAGCCGAGTTCATCCTACAGCAATTCAAGTCATGGATGAAATTAACATAGATATTACTGACCAGACCTCTAATCCTTTAGACGATTTCAAGGCTGAAGACTATGATGCTGTAATTTCCTTGTGCGGCTGTGGTGTTAATTTACCAGAAGCCTGGGTATTACGAGATGTGTTTGAAGATTGGCAGCTCGATGATCCTGATGGGCAACCACTAGAGACCTTTCGACGTGTCCGAGATGAAATTAAAGAACGAGTAGCTAAGTTAGTGGAAACCTTGAGCTAATTAGTTGGTTTACGGTTAATTTCAAGAACTTATAAACAGCCTATTTATCTAGTAATTATTTGATACTTTACATTACTATTACCTTCCGGAGGATTTTGGATAAAATCAAATAAACGGTGAGCTAAGTCTAATTTAGTGCAGCGATTAATCTGTTGATGGCGTCCTCTGTTATCAATCAAAATTGCCTGGTTGGTATCACTGCCAAAACCAGCATTTGGTTTGTCAACTGGGTTAGCTACAATGGCATCCAATCGCTTCTTGTTTAATTTTTGTAACGCAGGCTTGATAATATCTCCAGTCTGTGCTGCAAATCCAACTAAGTACTGATGGGGCTGTTTGAGTCGTCCCAATTCAGCTAGGATATCTGGCACTGGTTTTAAAGGTAGAGCAGCAGGAAGTCCATGCTTCGGTATCTTCATCTCCTGGTAGATTCCAGGGGTTACATCGGCTACCGCTGCTGCCATCACAATCAAATCAGCATTGGAAAAATTCCCTAGCATCGCCCGATGCATCTCAGTAGCACTCACTACTGGAACTGTCCGGATACCCATCGGTGCTTCCCAAGTAGCTGGTCCATGAACTAGGGTAACAACTGCTCCCCGATTTCTGGCAGCTTGGGCTAGGGCTAGTCCCATCTTGCCTGTGGAGGGATTCCCAATAAAGCGTACTGGATCTATATATTCCCGAGTGCCACCAGTACTGATTAAGACTTGTTTACCGGTTAAGTCTCGTTTGCCACCAGTGTAGAGCAGGGATTGGATAGAGGCGATTATCTCCTCTGGTTCTGCCATCCGTCCTGCACCAATGCGATCGCATGCTAACCGTCCTGCTGTTGGACCAACACTATGATACCTGGGGTCACTTAACAGCTGTTGCCAATTTCGTTGCACTGACTGCTGCTTCCACATATCTGTATTCATAGCTGGTGCCAACAAAATAGGGCAACTAGAGGCTAGAACCGTATTGGTTAGTAAGTTATCTGCTAAACCATAAGCCAACTTACCTAGGGTATTAGCCGTCAGAGGAGCAATCACCAATACTTCTGCCCATTCCCCTAATTCAATATGCACCGGGCGTTCGTGCTTTGCTTGCCAGAATACGTTGTCTGTATAAGCTGGATGGCGAGAGAGGGTACTTAGAGTCAAAGGAGTGATAAATTTTTCAGCTCCCTGGGTTAGAATTACCCTTACTTCAGCAACCCCCTTAAATAGAGTAGAAACAACCTCACAAACTTTATAGGCAGCGATGCCCCCACATACACCAATTAAAACTTTTCTACCCTTATTCACGCCTCGTCGTAAGCTTCCATGTCCAGTAAATAGAGATAGGGTTGTGCTAACTCTGGACGCTGAAACGCCAGTGCCCGCAGTAGATGCCAATCTTTGAGTCCTTCAAATGCGCCAGAGTAATCATCCAGCTCTAGACGTGCAGCCAACTTGGCAACGTCCTCTGCACTGAGAGCTGAAAGGTCACGTTGGGAAATGGTCGTAGTTGCCATTGCTCACGCCTCTCTTGGTTAGCTTTTTTGTTAACAGTTGTACGTCTTCGACAACTTTACTTCTATTATCCCTATTTAGTGACACGACTGACTATAGATAATACCAGCTTTAGCGTGAAGTATTCGTAAATTTTTTATCAGTTTTTAGGGGTCATTTGTATGGAGGCTTACTATAGAAATATAACTTATTCATAAACTAACTATCATTAGTTAGTTATATCTATTCAGTTTAAAAGCCCTGGCTCTGATTAGGTGGCACAGATTTTTGGCAATAGCGATCGCTCTTCCCAAGTGCTCCGCAGTCTCCAGCAGTTGTATTCAACTCGACTAGTGCTGATCGTTGGTTCATTAGAGATTTAGCATGCTACGTCTCTACTTTTTCGTCACTAAGGAAATTTAAAGGAGATTTATGTGACGGGTAACCGGGCTAGGATTATAATAAGTTGGTAATTATTCTGACTTGTGGTACAAAAAAAACGGTCTCAATTATCAACAAGACCGCTCCATCAAAAAAATGCTGACTTAATGTATACTAAGTCCGGAATAGCAAAAATTTTTCTCGGAATACACTACTTGGAAAGCCCGATCACTTACCAAGTCTATCACTACTACATGGACTTAGAACATCATACTTTGCTTGAAAGGGAAAGGGGAAGGTTAACCTCATATCAGTAAGATATCTTAACTTAATTACATTTAAACTTATAACCATATTGCGTTTGGCAATTACCAATTACTCGTTACCAATTACTCGTTACCAATTAACAATTATCAATTAGAAATAGTTGGGAGAATTGCTAACATAAAATCTCCCATCTCTTGCCAGATTCGACCCACTCTCAATCAGTGAAAGGTTTAAGGCTTAACGAGCTTTCCTTTCTGCCCTTGACCCTTGTTTTGCAGCAATTTCCTGGATCAAAATATCAAACGCTTTAGCATACTGAGCATCATCCAAGGTGCCAACTTTGTCACGATTTTTCTGCAAGTCCTTACGCTGTTCATCGGAAAGCTCAAACACAATATCTGGTTCAATTCCGGACTTATTAATATCGCGACCACTAGGGGTAAGATACTTAGCAATGGTTACTGCCAGACCTGAGCCATCTCCAAGCCCTCGGACGGATTGGACTAAGCCCTTACCAAAAGTCTGAGTTCCTACCAAGATGGCACGTTGATTGTCTTGTAAAGCACCCGAAAGAATTTCGCTAGCACTGGCTGAACCACCATCCACCAGTACCACTAATGGTTTATCAGTCAGAGAGCGATTAATTGCTTTCTGGTATTCGGATTTGCCGATTCGGTTAACTGTTGACACAATCGTACCGGAATCAAACCACATCCGAGCAATTTCAATGCTGGCATAAAGTAGCCCCCCAGGGTTAGAGCGGAGATCTAAAACATAGCCACTAACCTTCTGTTCTTCTAACTTTCGGATTGCTTCCCCCATCTCCTTTGCCGCATTAGCACTAAATTGAGAAAGGCGAATGTAGCCAATGCCATAACCATCTGAAGTTTCGCGATAGCTATACTTTACAGGGTGGATTTCAATCCTAGCTCGTGTGATGGGATAGTCTACTACCTTTTGGCCTCGCTGAATGGTTAAAGTCACGGAAGTCCCTGGCTTGCCTCGGATCAGTTGTACTGCATCGTTGACATCCATACCTTCGGTACTCTTGCCATCAATTTTGATAATGATATCCTTCGCCAGAATTCCCGCTTTAAAAGCTGGGGTATCCTCAATGGGGGAAATCACCATCAACTTTTTTGTTTCTTCATCCAGGGCAATCTGAATACCTACACCAGTTAATTCCCCAGATGTATCAATCTGCATATTCTTGAACTCTTCGGGATCCATAAACCGGGTGTAAGGATCGTCCAAGGGCTCTAGCATTTCCCGGATTGCCTTGTAGGCTTGTTCCTTGCTACTGTAAGACCGATTCAGATAATCTTGGCGAACTTCTTCCCAATCAACCTGGTTGAAGGTAGCATCTACATACCTGCGGTTAATAATTTGCCAAACTTCATCAACTAGCTCCTTAGGACTCTCGCGAAAGAAAGCCTGACTTTGAGATAGATGAAGACCAGCTCCTGTAACTGCTACAGTTGTTAGGACTACTGCTGTCGCACCAAGAACCAGGCCACGTTTTGTAATTACCATAATCCTTTCGCTTAAGGTCGGGAAACTAATGCAAAGGAGCTAAGCTAAATCTAACGAACGGGGATGTCAGACAGCTCCTATGCAAATCAATCTGAGACTGACACCCCCTTGTTCAATTTTGGGTAGTCTAACCCTTTTAAGATACCCCTATGGCTATAGCCTTTTAGGGGTCATCTGTGTTGTTGATTAGGGTCATGAGGATCTTATTTATCCATACTAACCTCATTAGCTAATCACGCCATCATACCACCACACCACACCACCATAATCCTATCTAGCTAGGATTTCAATAAATAAACTATCCTTACTAAGGATAAGGAAGCTGGGGGTATCAGTCCCATATTATTAATTTTCCTCCCACCCAACTTCCCCTCCGGAAAATTATTGTGGTCATTGGTTTTCATCGTTATTTGTTCAATGATTACCCATTCACCATTTCCCAGTCTAACATTACCGCAAAAGACCTACTAATGATTCTATTTGATATGGCTGTTTGTGATCAGCTGACAAAGTTGGCGATCGCTTTCTCTGACTTCCGGGTTGTTTTGGAGATAATTTCTTAGCCAGTGGCAGCTTTTATCTAGCAGATCGTCTAAATTCAAATTCCAAATTGCCACTGTACCATCTTCACTAGCGACTGCCAAGCCTGTTCCATCATGGCTCCAGCTAAGATTTGTGACGCGATGCTCACCAGCTTTCAAGGTTTTGATCAAGGTGTCGTCGAAGCGCCATAGCTGAACCTGGTTGTCCCAGCTGCTGGTTGCCAAAATTTTGCCCTTGGGGCTAAAACGGACTTTGGCCACACTATCAGTATGGCCTTTGAGGGTTGATTGTAAAGTACCATCTTTGTGCCAGAGTTTCACTGTATTATCATAACTAGCGGTCGCCAAGAACTTGTTCTCGGGTGAGAAGCTGACATCCAAAACCCAATTGCGATGACCTGGTAGTGTTTTCAGAAGTTTCCCATCAGCACTCCACAGTTTTACAGTTTTATCATCACTGGCCGATGCCAATCGCTGACTATCCTGGCTAAACTTAACTGCATTAACCCGCTCACTATGACCAGTGAGGGTATGAATCAATTTACCAGTGCGATCCCAAATTTTGACTGTCCTGTCCCGACTGGCAGACGCGAGGCGCTCCGAGTCAGGACTAAAACTAACATTCAATACCCAGTCCTGATGTCCCTTTATTGTCTTAATTAAGGTACCGCTACGATGCCAGAGTTTCACGGTGCCATCTCGACTACCTGAGGCAATTAGCTCACCATCAGGACTGAAACTAATACTATAGACCATATCATGATGCCCTGTTAAGGTTTGGAGCAGCTTACCGTTGCGATCCCAAAGCTTAACAGTTCTGTCATTACTAGCTGTCGCAATCTGTTGAGAGTCTGGAGAAAAGGTGACATCCTGTACATCATCCTGATGCCCTCTTAAAATCACGTGAGACTGATTAATACTACTCCAGAGCTTGATAGTTTTATCGTGGCTGGCTGAAGCCAGAATCAGTTGGTCAGTTTGAGGGTTGGATGGTTGTACAGGGATATGATAATTGCTGTGGGCTAGGTTGTCTTGAGAACTAAAAGGCTCAGTAGGACGGAAACTGACAGCACTAACCCCATCGCTGTGTCCCTTAAACGTGTTTATTAAAGTGCCTTCACGGTTCCATAGCCGCACTGTATTATCATCACTGCCAGAGGCAATCAGCTGACCATCAGCACTGAAAGCAACACCATTAACCCATCGCTGATGCTTGGGAAAGGTTTTGATTAGCTTGCCATTGGCACTCCACAACCTTACGGTTTGATCATCGCTAGCAGAGGCAATTAAATGACTATCTGGACTAAATACGACACAGTTAACCTGAGCGCTATGTCCTCTAAGAGTATTTAGCAATTTTCCCGTTTGACTCCACAACTTAATGGTGTTATCAGCACTAGCAGAAGCAATAATCTTGCCATCTCCACTAAAGCTTACCGACCGCACTACACCCCGGTGACCGGAAAAGGTTTTAATTAATTTGCCATCAACAGTCCATAATCGAATTTTCTTATCTTTGCCAGCCGCAGCAATCATCTGGCCATCTCCACTAAAACTGACACTGTATATATGACCAGCATTAGTGGTAATTGTTCTGACTAGCTGGCCAGTTTGACGCCATAGTCTGACTGTGCCATCCCAGCTACTAGAGGCAATTAACTGACTATCTGGACTAAAGGATACGCTCGTTACACTATCTTGATGACCTTCTAGGGTTTGGATTAACTTGCCATCAGGATGCCACAGTTTGACCGTTTTATCGCGGCTGGTGGAGGCAATCAACTGACCATCTGGGGAAAAACTGATGCTGGAAACAATATCACTATGTCCTTCGAGTCGATTGTGTTCGGAAACGGAATACACTGCCTGGGAAAGAGCTGTAATTACTTGTAGACGGGTATCTGCATCTACTGTTCGAGATGGTAGATATTGCTGCTCTTCCTGCTGTAGTTTTTTTGCCGCTCTTAACCCTTCGAGCAAAGCATCAAAGGTTTTATTAGACACGAAAAGAGCTTCTGAAGAGGCACTCAGGGCACTAAGCATGGCATTGATTCGTTGAGCTTCCGCTCGCCATCTCAAGCCACCATTGGTCACTGCTAAAACTGCCATAACTGTGCTAATGGCAATGGCACGCAATCGTTGTTTACGAACCCGCAACAGTTGACTCTCACTTTGTTTTAGCCTTACTCTAATATTAGACTGGGTACGTTGCTTATATTTTTGACGAATTGGTAGAACTAGATAATCATGAATTAGCTGATATCGGTTTTGTGGTGTTTCTGGCACTCGGAAGACTAAACCGGAACCGACCAAAATTTCCAAAATCAAGGGGATTTGAGTTAGTGTGGAGTTGTCCCAATTGGAGAGTACTAACTCAGCTTGAGTTTTCAACGGACGAGTACCTCGTTGATTGGTTAAGGAGAATAAAACTTCCCAGACGGCATCTTCATTCTCTGGCCCACAATCATAGATAATTTGGGAAAGCGATCGCTCTACTAGAACTGTCTTGGGGTCATCTCCCAAAGCTCGGTATCCTTCAAGGGTAGTAATTTTTTCCGCTTGTAGCTGAGCACCCACGACTTGTAACTCAATTAAGCTTACCACTCCGGTATTAGTCACTAAATCCTTTACCAGTGCTTCGATTAGAGCAGATTCTAACTTAAACTGAGATACTGCTGTTAAGGAGTGAATAACATTTTTGGCATCCTCCGGAGACAGATCCCCTAAGTGATAACGCAGCTTCTGATCCAGGATATTGTTGTTAATGACACTGAGATCCTTAGAGCGCTCAAACTCCAACAAGTAATGTAGATAATCTTCTCGCATAGACAAGATTATTTTTACAAAGGGGAGATTGAGGGCCTGGGCTAAAAAATCATAAAACTGATGCCGTTGCTCTAAGTCGGTGGCAAGGAAAAAAAATTCTTCAAACTGGTCAAAAATCAGGACGGTTAATAAGTTGTGCTGGGAACATCGATACAACTTATCGAGAATTGGTTTAAGGCTTAAAGGTTGTTCGCCGTAGGGGTTCCCTTCGGGTAGATTGTTCGCCGTAGGGGTTCCCTTCGGGTAGATTGTTCGCCGTAGGGGTTCCCTTCGGGTAGGTTGAACGGTTGAAGGTGAAAGGTTGGCATCTTTAAACTTGAAGGCAACTGTACTTGCTAATTCAAGGTCTAGACGTTTTTCCAGCTCACCGAGCCAATTCCTGTAAACGGTTTGTACCACAGTCAAGGTTTGTCTAGCACCAATAATTCTGGAGCTAAGTGCAGGAACTAAACCAGCATTAATCAGGGAACTCTTCCCAACCCCAGAAGTCCCGTGAATCACGGTTAGTTTGTGGTCATTGCGGCTAATGCGTTCGAGCAGGCCGTTGACATCGGTTTGACGTCCAGCGGCTGCAATTTCTAGGGCTGATGGACAATAACCTTTCTTGGTAATCGTTGCGTCAGTTTCTCGACTTGGCCCGACACTCTTTAAGGGAGCCATACCAGCAAAGGTAGAAAACCTAAACTGTTGTTCTATCAAGCGTTTTTGTTGCTTAAGTTCAAACCCTCGTTGGTATGCTTTTTGCTCAAAGTAGAGCGTACGCAATTCCTCCAACAGCTCCATGAACAGTTGAGGCTGCTGCTGTAGAGGGTTGGGCTCTATAGTTTTGAGGTTTATGGCTTGTTCAAGATAATTAATCGCAGATTTTGGCTTGCCCAGCTGGCGCACAGATCTAGCAGCTAGCAGGAGATAGGAAGCTCGATGGCAAAGGTTTTGAGGGTTGAGACTCCCCTGAGATGTCTCCAGAGTGCGCACAGCTGTGAGGGCTAAGTCTATAGCATGGTTCCAATTCGATTGCTCATAGGCAACTGTTGCCAAAAAGCCATAGGCTCGAGAGAGCTGAACTGGATTATCTTGAGTGTGAGGCTGTGCTATAAACGCTAGCGCTAAAGCTTCTAATTCTGTCCAATGTTCCAGGTGTTGTAGGACTTCTCCCAATTTTATGGTCAACTGAGCCACCAAGTCCAAGCGTCCTGTTTTAGTAAACACCTCAATGGCAGTACAGAAGCTTTTCTGGGCTTGCTCCCACTGATGAGAACCGATGGAGCCTTGTAACTGGGCTTGACGGCAATAGCACAAGCCGATGTGATGGAACACTAAACCAAGCCGTTCTAAAGCTGAATGGGTGAGGGGGGGATCACATAAGGGGGGTATTGAGTGTTTAGTTTGTCCGAGACGTTGATCAAAACATGTAGCTGTGTCCCTTGTGCCCTCTTTTCTCTTCCTAGAAGCTTTACCTTCGATAGTTGTACATGCTTTTACCGGTTTAAGGTTTTTATAATAGTGTTGCTCTGAATGGGGAGCCTCACTGCCCAAGCAGCCGCCCCATTCTCCTATATCCTGCTGCCAAAAATTTAGACTCTGCTGATAATGCTCCAACGCCAGATTAATCTGGTCATTTTCAAAGGCATCTCGCCCTAGAATAAAATGCTTGGTAGCTAGTAGGACAGAATCTACGCTGATATCATGAGATTGCAAATCCTGTAATGCCGACTCAAATTCTTGGCGTCGGGGGCAATCGGGAGCCAAAGAAAGCACCTTGTTGGGCAAAAACTCTCCCAAGTCTCTAGCGAAAATATTGCCAAAGATTTGATCTGCCGTTCTATAACATAAAGCGAGTAATTGGTCAATGGTAAGTTCAAACCGAATCGAGGTAGTAGCCCAATTTTTAAAATAAGGAGCAAGCCTGATCAACTTTTGAAGTCCCTGGTCAGTTACCCATACCACTAAAGGACAGGTTAAGCATTTGGGCAATTCATCTCGCACCTGGTTAGCCGAAAGTAGTACCTGGTTGATGGCATCAACTGACTCTAGACCCGATACCATTAGGGCAGATGTTGTCCCATACTGTTGGGTAGTAAAGATATTACTAAATAGAGTTTGACTAGACTTGTTAACAACTAGCTCACCTATAGTGAGCTCTGTAATTTCTCGGACGTACTGCCATATTTCCTTCCTAAATAACTCGTAGTTGCATCGCACCAAAATCAGTGCAAATTCTCCTTGGGAGAACATTATTGCCCGGGATAGGCTTAATAGAGAGCGAGCACTGTATGGGGCTAGTGTTTCTGGGGGATTTTGCTGCTTCATGTCACTAACCTTTTGACCCCTACTGGTACAGAAATTCCCTATTACTAGGGTGATTTCACCCCTAGATAGTAAAATGACTATCAGAACTTATCGGTAAGTACGGGGTTTCACTGATAAAAAACAATAAGTATAATTAGGTCTTACTCAAGAAAAATGTCTCTCATAAGTCCCTTGATAAATAGTTCAGTAATTACTACTACTTAGTTTATAAATATATTTAATTAAAATTATTAATAGCAATGATAAATTCACTTATTGATCCTCAAGTCCATAGCCTTGATATCAGTGATTTCCCGGAATTTTTAATTTTTTATAGTGGGGTGGAACTATAAGTTCCTAGAGGAAAACAGGTAACACAGTTAAAGTATCAGGACTTCCGCCGTCACTCTACATTTAGAGGCGGCGGAAGTCCTGACTAGATCAGTTTTTAACTCAATGAGGGACAAAATTTGTCCCTTTGAACCAAGTACTAGATGGTAAGTGCTAGGTTCTACATGAGGGGATGTACCTTACCTGACGGGGGTGAACCTGAAGGCTAAGCCAATGTCATACCAAGCTTTTAGAGAAAGTTCTCCCTCAAAAAGAGAAGGGTGATTGACAGGTAAGGTTACAATATGATATCCAAAAGCGTTCTTAGCTTCCTCCGCTCTTATGCCCCACAAAGAACATGCGCAGCATGAGTGTGGTCAGAAGTTCCCGCAAAAAGAGTGGAGCCTTTATAGTTGGCAGTCTGTGAGTTAAGGGTTAAATCTTTTTGTAGTAAGGCGACCCTGTATTGATGCAAAGCGCGAGTGGGGGAAACCACGGCAGTCGCTCATGGTTAGAAGTTACCGTAAGACAGGCTCGCCTTGTCTTGATGCAGTCGCTCATGGGGGAAACCACGGCAGTCGCTCATGGGGGGAACC
>NZ_JAAHIG010000029.1:0-40613 GCF_010692305.1 Moorena sp. SIO4G3
TGTCACGTTTTCTAGCTAGTCAAGTTTGACTAACTCATTTGAACTAATCGATTTGGACTAGCAAAATTTTGTGACTTGTTTGTGAAATCCAAAATTGATAAATTAACGCTATTCCTCTGTAGATAGGGAGATGGGTAGATGGGTAGATGGGGAAATAGAGAGATGGGGAGATCGGGAAATGGGGAGATAAAATTGATGGCTAGCCGTAATTTACAGAATTGCTCTAAAAACTGCTATTTTAATGGGAGTGACGTCTTTAAAATGCTGATAACTCCCCTTTTCAGCCAACTTGATTCCAAGCAATGGATCTGTGTACTGGATCCAGCCTTAGCGCTCTCCTATTATGGAGTCCACATAGCTCAGCAGCTAGGAGAAATAATGGAACTCTGGATAGCAAGAGAGCTTTGGCATATTCTTAACAATACTAAGTTTTATTTACAACAACCAGAACTGCTTATTCCCAAAAGCACTCTCAATGAAAAGGCATCTGAACAGGAGAAAGCAACCTTAGAGAGTGTGATTTGGTCACTTAAAGAGTGGAAAGGATTACAAACCGAGAATGATTTGCTAGGACTAAATCTATTCTGGCTGGGGGATAGTCTCAGGGAGTCTTTACTGCCAAAAGGTACAACTACCAAGCTCTTGCCACGATGGGAATATTTAGCACGCTTATTAGATCGACGCATTAACCAGTCACAGGGGACCAATGATACTTTAATGGCGTCATTCCGGGATACTGTAGCTCTAAGTGCGAGTTTAGGTTCTGCTTTTATACTGAGCTATCAGAATCCTACAGATTTTAGTGATAATCGCCCTCCAGATATCTGCAAAGCTTTGGACAACTTGGGAATCTCTTGTCAACTGGTCAGTCCGCAGGATCGAATTGTGGCTTTGGAATCGGACTACTTACGCCAGTTGATGATTTACACCGGACTGGCAAAACTGTTATGGGAAGGGCTTCATTTGTGTGTTATACATCTTGTGACACCTGCAGTTACAGCATCTGAAAGAATGTCTAAGCTGTCTTGGAGCGATAACGTTGCCTGTGATCCTGAAGACTTGGGGAATTTCCCAGAGTTGAAGAAGGATCTATGGATAAATACTAAAGCGTTCTGGTATAGTCTTTCGATGTGAGATGTAAACATAGAACTAAACCCTTTAGAGAAGAGAAAACTCCGGATCGGCTAACAGGAGTAAGGAATACAGCGTTTTTTTGATTAGAAAAAATAACCATCTAGTTTTACAACTCATTTGTAAAGCCTAGAGAAACTATAAGTTTTTTAACAATTTAATTCCTTTTTGATTCCTATTCAACAAAATGGAAGGGGGGTAAGACCATCTATGGATCGGATCTTCCTAAATCATTTGTGAATAGTTATAGCAATCGGTGTAATGGTGTTGACAAATTTAAGGAACGAAGCTATGCAGCGCAGTCTTGGGAAGCTCAATCATTCCCTGGTCCGACGTTCCCTATTCCCTATTCCCTACGCACAGCGCTATAGTTTTTGCGTAAGGATTTAGCTGTCAGCCGTCAGCTGTCAGCCGTAGCGCATTAGCTGATAGCTGATAGCTGATTTTTATCTTTCCCCAGGTTCCGCTCATCAATCAAACAGGATGTTTATAGGTACTTGACATTTTTATTATGAAAGAGAAACTTAATTTTCCTCTTTATCGTCAAGATATAGCTAGTAAAGATCTAGAATCAGAGTTAGGAAATCAAGTGATTGGTAAGCTCTTTATCAATAATTCTTGTTTTTTAGTTTTTGAAACAAACAACGAATTTAAACCTAGTTTAGGGTCTAGCTCTAATTCACCCCCTGAAAGCAGTTGTCCTTTGAATGCAGTTGGTTATCTGGAGGTAAATGGAAAAGTTTATGCAATTACAGAATTCCAAGACAATACTACTTCCGCCACATCTCATCTTGCTAGTCTCTTAACAGAACGAGAGTTACAAATTGTTACTCTTGTTGCCTCAGGTCAGTCTAATAAGCTAATTGCTAAACACCTTGAAATTAGTGAATGGACAGTTTCTGCTCATCTACGTCGGATCTTCCTGAAGCTGGATGTCGATAGTCGAGCCGCTATGGTTTATCAATGTGCTCCTTTGATTCAGCAATTAGAAATGAATTAGCTATAGCCTGAGTAACTGCTATCAGCGGTCAGCGGTCAGCGGTCAGCAGTCAGCGGTCAGCGGTCAGCGGTCAGCGGTCAGCGGTCAGCGGTCAGCTGACGGGTAAATCCTTACCCATCATCTTGTACAGCACTGGATGCGATCGCTTAATCTGGTCGGGCACTGGATGCGATCGCTTAATCTGGTCGGGCACTGGATGCGATCGCTTAATCTGGTCGGGCACTGGATGCGATCGCATGATCTGGCCGAGCACTGGATGTGATCGCATGATCTGGTACGGGTATTGGATGCGATCGCATGATCTGGTACGGGTATTGGATGCGATCGCATGATCTGGTACGGGTATTGGATGCGATCACATGATCTGGTCAGGGTATTGGATGCGATCGCATGATCTGGTACGGGTATTGGATGCGATCGCATGATCTGGTACGGGTATTGGATGCGATCGCATGATCTGGTACGGGTATTGGATGCGATCACATGATCTGGTACGGGTATTGGATGCGATCACATGATCTGGTACGGGTATTGGATGCGATCGCATGATCTTGTCGAGCACTGGATGCGATGGGCGAGCATTGAGCCGCTACGCGATGAAGGGAAGCTTCCGCGCTTATGGGATTGACCGTAGGTCACGCTACGCGAACGCATTTTATTCTAATGATGTAGACAGGCTTTTTAGTACTTTAACTCTTACCTACTCTATGCTCCCTAATTTTAGATCATAAGCTCCCTTTTTAGATCAGTAAATTTAAAAATACTGTCAAATTAAATAACACCTAACTGAGTCTATAAATAGCTAATAATAATAGTTGTAAATAAAGATTTTTTTTAAAAATTAACCATTGCATTTTTTAGAGTATTTATGTATACTATAACTAAAGACTGAAACTAATAACCGCGCTGGTCGTAGCCGTTAATCACTACCAGCGCGGTTTTCCTCCCAACCAAGTAGGAGTTACTTCCATAATGGCAGAAAAGCGATGCAGCGCGGTCTTGGGGGTTCTCCCCATGAGCGACTGCATCAAGACAATCACGATCATCAATCCCAGGTTTTCAGCAACCTACCGGTGCTAATGATGCTGGTTTGGTTAAGAGTTGGAATTTTTTACTCTTTTACGCTTGCGGCGTTACCCTGTCGAGGGGGCACCCTACAATATCCTGGGATTAGCCCAAAGGGTTAGGACTTGGCCTACGCACTGGCAATCAATGGGATTAGCCCAAAGGGCTACGCTACGCGAACGCTTTAAAAGACAAGATTATGAAAGTCAAAGAAGTGATTAAAGTGTTAGAGGCAGATGGCTGGTATCTTGCTAGGACAAGAGGAAGTCATAGACAATATAAGCATCCCTCAAAGTCTGGTACGGTAACAGTATCGGGTAAATCAAGTCTTGAGGTTCCAATTGGGACTCTTAAAAATATATGGCGACAAGCTCAAATAGAGGAGGACAAAATTTAATGCGCTATGCAGTTGTTATTGAAAAAGGAAAAAATAGCTACGGTGCTTATGTTCCCGATCTTCCTGGGTGTGTTGCGGTGGCAGAAACAGTAGAAGAGGTTAAACAATTAATAACTGAGGCAGTGATGTTTCATTTGGAAGGATTAAAAGAAGATGGATTAACTGCTCCTGAATCAGTGTCATTCTGTGAGTATATTGAGGTGGCTTAGGGCGCACCCATCACACTCAACCAGAAACGATACCGTGCGGTATTCAGATTAGATTAGTCATTTATCCTGTGAAACAGGAGGTAATTGTTCAATGGCTGTAGAGCAATATCGCCAGTATATTCGACATCTTCTTTCCGAACGTGCTCAACGGGCTTCAAGGCAAACAATTGCACCAGAATACGAGGTTCAGACTGTCTTTGATACAGAGCAGGATCACTACCAACTGCTCTATGTTGGTTGGCGTGGGAATAAACGTGATTTTGGCTGTATTTTACATGTTGATATCAAGGGTGGAAAAATTTGGATTCAGCATGACGGCACGGAAGAGGGACTTGCCAACCGATTAGTGGAAATGGGAGTGCCTAAACACGATATTGTTTTAGCTTTTCATGAACCTGAAGTACGCGAGTTTACCGGTTTTGGTATAGGTTAAGGGTTAGAATAGATTTACAGATTAATCCCGAAAATAGTATTATTCAATGCCTGCTAAAGATATTCATCATGATGCTGTAAAAACCGCCCTAATCAAAGACGGTTGGAGCATTACTGATGATCCACTGATTCTCAAAATTGGTACTCGTAATGTCCTAGTTGACTTAGGTGCTGAAAAACTAATCGCTGCGGAAAGAGGTGCTACAAAGATAGCTGTTGAAGTAAAAACTTTTATGAGTCCTTCTCCTATTAATGATCTTGAAAAAGCATGGGGACAATTCTTTTTATATAGTAGGATTATGAAAAAACGAGAGCCTGATCGGCAGATCTATCTGGCAGTAGAGCGCAATAGTTTTAAAACACTTTTCCAGGAAGAAGCTGGACAACTTTTGTTAGAAGAACCTGGTTTTCGATTACTTGTTTTTGATGCCAAAATTAAGGAGATTATCCAATGGAAACCACAAATCAACCCTTAGATCAATGGCGTGAAACCCTAGAAAATATTTTAAAGTATTACGCCAATCTTCCTTACCGTTATGGTGATGTAACCACCTCTGTAATTATCAGTAGCGATTGCAATCATTTTATGCTGCTCCATGAAGGCTGGGAAAACCATTGCCGTGTATATGGTACTATAGTTCATGCTGAAATCCGCGATGGTAAAATCTGGATTCATTACGATGGGATTGAGGATGGTATCACGGATGAATTGGTTGCCACAGGAGTACCGAAGGATAGGATTGTTCTTGCTTTTCATCCCCCTGATATTCGTCAACATACTGGGTATGGGATTGCATAGCAAAGGGAACAGTCCAGTAAGGTGATAATGGTGCTTGTTTGGTTAAGATGCTGAATCCGATCAAGTAAAGCCAGTGGTTGTTAAGCCAATTTACCGACTGTAGTCAGTAATTTCTTGGAATCGCTATTTAGTAGCAATCCTTCTCTGTCTTCGACATCTGAAAGGTCTTCCAGCATTTCTACTAAATAACCATTTGCTTCTGCTACACACCAACAATAGGGATTCATTTTGTCCGGATGTCCTTCTGGTAAATCTGTTGCCACCAGAGTTTGATAAGACCTAGCCAGAAGCTTCGCTAACCACAAATAGTCTTTCCCTAGAGAAACTTCCTTTGTATAGGAAATAGTTATATCCATAGGAAAACANTAATGACTGATCACTAACGACAAAACGCAACAGACCATTTTAAAAGTGATTAACCGGACTTGATCTAACACATCTATTATTTAATTGAGGGGTATAACCCGTCATGCCAACTATTCAATAGTATGCTCTACTTAAGAATGTGGATCAAGAGGCACACATTTTTGTTGCTGTGCTTTAATCTTTTGCTGAACTCTAACTGGTACTCCCTTCACTGCTTTACCATAGAGGCGTTGAAACTCCTGTTCAAAATGGGCAGCAACCATAGGGCTATTTATAACTAACACCGTCTCATCGTTCCTGGTATTTGCTGCTTTTGACCAGTTGTGAGAGCCTGTAATCACTATCTTTCCATCCAGAATGGCAAATTTGTGATGTAAGACATCTCCTTCTGGCAACTGAGGCACACCGACGGTAGCAATCGGTTGACGCCAAGGACGGTTACCAGTCTCATATTTACACTTGTGAGCAACAGCTACTCCCATCATGTCCAAACCCTCACTGTAATAGCGAAAGGCAAAACTTGGCTCAATTAGCGCTTTGACCTTAACACCTTGTTCATGGGATTCCTCTAAAACATTAGTTAGCCGTTGCTCGGAAAATACAAACAAAGCTATGTGAATGGTTTCCTTAGCCTGAGGAAGGATTTCAGCGATCAGACCATTGCTACTCTGATGCCAAGGTTTGGTAGTGGAGGTTGGGGAGAATTGTATCGCGATAGTTGTATCCCCCACAGTCGTATCCCCCACACTGGTATCCCCCACACTGGTATCCCCCAGTGTCACCTGCTCTACTGGTCGCCATGGCTTCTTGAGACCAAACTTACTGTCTGGTTTACCCCCAGCACCATCCCCCCACATCAGGTTAAATTCCTGGGTGAATTGGTTAGCTAACTCTACACTGTCAATCTTGAGCAGATTGTTGGCATTGCCACGACTCTCTCGAAACTGAAAGTCACCATGTAGATCACTAAGAGTGAAGTTGGCTGAGGTAATAATAGAAACTTTGTTATCAATAACTATAAACTTATGATGCATTAAGCCACTGCCCCGAGAACCATCCGCTGTGTCATCAATCATAGGTACACCACCATTTCCTAAGATGATTAAAGCGTCTCCTTCTGAAATTTCCCTTGCACTGAGCTGACCATCTCCGTCACGGTCGATCAATATTAGGGACTCATTGTAGCGTGAGCGTTCTCTTTGGCGCAGTTTTGCCACTGACTCAGCGGTAAGTTTACTGACCGGAAGACTGTAGTTATTGTCTAAAATGACTCTGACCTTGACACCAGCTTGCTTACGTTCTACTAAAGCTTGGGCAATTCTGGGCATACGCAACTCCTGAACCGCCACATCTACTGTTGACTTTGCTGATGCGATCGCATCCACAATCACTTGCTCCAAGTTATCTCCCTCCCGAGTTACTCCCCGGTAAGGATCTATGTATTGGGCTGACCTACTATGATTAAAGTAAGCCTGAACCCAAGGGTCTTGGGGCAGAGGGGGCTCAAGAGAAACCTGTGGCTGAGCTTGTTGACAGCCACACAAAATCAATAGTATCAGCAAAAGATAATACAAATTCCAGTAAATGCACGCTGGTTGGGAACTCAAGGCATCAAAAAACCCGATTGAATAGCTGATTTCCTCATGCTAACAGCACAATCTTCAAATAGATGCAGTTGTTGAATTAACATAAAATACCAGGGGATATCAGTTGCCATCTTGTTCAACTACCCCCCCTAATTGCCTTTTTCTGATGGAATGGCTTATACCGAAGCCTAATTAGCGGGTTAGGGAGTTTAACCCGAACTACTGTCTTATGCCAAGACGAAAGAAAACATTCCCGTGTGGCCACAAGGGGTATGGTAAAACATGCCACCGATGTGATCAAAAAAACCGAGCACGGGAAGAGAAAAAACAGCAAAAACAGCAGTGGGAGTCTAGTTTTCAAGATGATCCCATTGACTTAAAAAACCTTCCTACCCATGTGGTTGTCAAAGCCCGTGGGATAATTGCTGGTTTGCAGAATCACCAAGATTACAGAGAATTTGGTGGCAAGCGGCTGCGCCACAACCGCTGGATCATTAGTATTCCTGTAACTCGCAACTACCGAATGATTTGTCACGACCAGGGTAGCTTATTGGTTCCTCACGCAGTTTTGTCCCACGAGGACTATAATGTAGGAAAACCAGGTGGTTAGTTATTAGTCATCAGTTATTATTCACTAATTATTAGTCATCAGTTATTAGTTATCAGTTTGAGAGAGACCTGGAAAGGTTATATGCTGAAGGTAGAGATAGCTGGTTGCCTGAAAACCCATGCAAATTTATCTGGACTATAGCGCCAACACACCACCACGCTCAGAAGTCATTAAAACTATTCAAGATGTCCTTGCCCAGCAGTGGGGTAACCCATCTAGCTTACACCAGTGGGGTCAGCGAGCGGCTATTGTACTGGAACGAGCAAGAATGCAGGTGGCTAGGTTAATCAATGCACCAGCAGAATCGATTATATTTACCTCTGGCGGTACTGAGGCGGATAATTTGGCGGTGATGGGGGTTGCCCAAGCCTACAAGAAACCCCAGCATATCATTATTTCTAGTGTAGAGCATTCTGCAATCGCTCAACCAGTGGCCTGGTTGGAGCAGTGGGGTTGGCAAGTGACTAGGCTACCAGTGGATTCTCTGGGAATGGTCAATCCCAGTGATTTAAAAGCTGCCCTACAGGCAAATACAGTTTTAGTCTCCGTCATCTACGGTCAAAGTGAAGTAGGTACGCTCCAACCTATTGATGAACTCGGACAAATTGCTCGTGAACAAGGTGTATTGTTTCATACCGATGCAGTTCAAGTAGCAGGACGCCTCAGCATCGATGTTCAACAACTACCGGTGGATTTGCTGTCGATTTCCAGTCACAAAATTTATGGTCCGATGGGATCAGGGGCACTGTATATCCGCCCTGGTGTGGAGTTAGTGCCCCTGATATCCGGTGGTGGACAAGAATCCCGATTGCGGTCTGGAACCCAGGCGTTGCCACTGATTGCTGGGTTTGGCATGGCGGCAGAACTAGCAGCAGTGCAAATGCTAAAAGAGACACCTCGGTTAATTCGATTACGCGATCGCATGTTTGACCAACTGGCTGATACCCCCAATCTCATTCCCACTGGTTCTAGAGACTATCGCTTACCCCATCATGTTAGTTTTTGTGTGACTTCCCCTACTGAGGGGGTGACTGGCAAAACTCTAGTGCGTCAGTTGAATCAGGCTGGTATTGGGATTAGTGCAGGTTCCGCTTGCCACAGTGGTAAACTGAGTCCGAGTCCGATATTGTTAGCAATGGGTTACAACGAGCCAGCTGCTTTGGCTGGAATTCGGTTGACACTGGGGAGAGATACCACAGAAGCTGATGTAGATTGGACGGTGATGGTACTTAAGCAAATTTTGGAACGACTGATGCCAGAACCAGCATTATCTAAGGTCTAACTTTGCTCAAAAAAGCCTCAATTGCTCCTATGGGTAGGGTTGATTGGGCGGGATTAATGTGGCAAGACATTAGTTTTCCTTTTTCTTTTAAGCAATTAATATTAGAGTTTTTGATTAACACACAGACAGACTCATGAATGAACTTCCTTTGAGCTTAGAAGATGCGATCGCTCAAGCTAAAGAAGCGACCAAAGCCGCCCTAGATGACGGTCAAACCAGGGTACAAGTGGAGTTGGTCTTTCCAGAAATTGCCCTGCAAGCCCAGTCAATCGCCCAAGCATTTATTCCTATTTTTGAGCAGTATGGCTCCGGACTGAAAATATTCTTTCCTGATACTGGTGCTTCAGCCCTTGCCCTTCGTGACTGGGGAGAGGTACCGTTTAAAATTACTGATGTTGGCACCAGTCGCTCCCCAGCAGAAACTAGAATTGATGATGATGACCAGGTTTTCTTGCTAGTGGGCCCGTCTGCAGTGGAAGTAGGCCAAGTGGAAAAGATTTGTAATTTGGCTGGGGATCGCCCCTGTGTAATCCTAAATCCTCAGCTGGAAGATGTCTCGATTGTAGGGATTGGCTATGCCGCACGTCAGTTGCGCGATCGCTTCCTGAAAACTCTGCAGTCTTGTTATTATCTGCGACCCTTTCCAGGAGGGGCTCTATGGCGTTGTTACCCTTCTGTGTGGCAAGTATGGCTAGAAATTGATGATGAGTATCAGTTAGTGACTGAAGAAACCAGCAAACCGACAACAGAGGCTATTGAGCAAATTATACTTAAGGCAAATCTAGTTAACACAACTAGCCCAGAAGATGCTCAAAATATACCATCTGCCCAAAAAAAACAGTCGTTCTTCTCAGGTATCCAGAAATTCTTAAATGCTCTGAGTCGTTGAACTCACAGTTGAACTGAGATATGAAAAACGTTATTAGAAATCTAGCTAGCGAGGCAAGAAAACCTCGTCTGTATAGATTCGGGAGTGTTAAGCTAAGTCTTGGCTAGTTAGTGAGATGAAATTTTAGAACTATCATAAGAGGAGTAACTTAGTTGACGATTTGCGGTACAAAACGATACGATCATTATGTCATCAAAGGTAGCTCGGTGACTAAGTACATCAAACTCAGAGTTGCTGCTGAGTGAGTCGGGGTCAATGTCAGAACGTGAGCTTGATGGGAAACGGCAGGGATAATCAAAGCCATTAAAACTCCATGACTGACAGCGCCGAGCTGCTCGCTTAGTATCAAAGCAAAATAAAGAATGACCCAGACTTATGCAACGAGCCTTCAAGACCAAGTTAAAACTTAATAATAGACAAAAAACCTTGATGGCTCAACACGCTGGGTATTCTAGGTGGCTTTGGAATTGGGCTTTAAAAAATATGTGGAACGAATCCTATAAAGCCGGGCTAAAGCCTTATGCTAACAAGCTGAAAAAGTTCTATACCAATCATGTTAAACCTCAATATCCTTGGCAGTATACCTTAAGTTCTAGGGTTTATCAATTCGTATTCATGCACTTAGTTGAAGCGTTTAACCGATTCTTTCAAGGGAGAGCTCAACACCCTAAGTTCAAGAATAAAGGTAGAAATGATAGCTTCACCCTAGATAATTGTGGGAAGGTCATGGAGTTTTCAGGAACTCGGTTGAAACTCCCTTTTATTGGGTGGGTTAGCACTTATGAACCTTTACCTGGAATCCAGATTAAGCGGGTTACAATCAGTCGAGTAGCCGATTATTGGTATATTTATTTGGCCTACGAGTTGGAACCTGAACCCACTGTTAAATGTAGAGAATATCTAGGTGTTGATGTCGGGGTTAAAGTTCTAGCCACCTGTTCAGATGGGACGGTATTTCCTAATCCTAGAGCTGACAAACAAGCTCAGAAAAAGCTGGCTAGACTTCAACGAGAACTATCTAGAAGAACTATGGGTTCTGCCAATAGAAATAAGACCAAGCTGAAATTAGCTAAAGCCCATCAACGTGTTGCTAACATCCGGAAAGATGCAATTCAAAAATTAACCTCTTGGCTTGGCAAAAACCACGCAGTCATTGGGTTAGAAGATCTAAATGTTTCCGGTCTGCTAAAAAACCATAAGTTAGCCCATAAGTTAGCAGGTGCGATAGCCGATTCCGCTCTTTATGAAATTCGTCGTCAAGTCGAATACAAGTCTGAGTGGTACGGTTGCTCATTGGTATTTGTAGATAGATTCTACCCATCCACTAAAACTTGTTCTAGTTGTGGTCATGTTCAGGAAATGCCACTTAAAGAACGAGTTTTTGATTGTGAGGTTTGCGGTGAAGTCTTTGACCGTGACTATAACGCCAGCCTGAATGCACGAACGTTTTGCCGAAGGCTATTCGGTCTAAGCCTGTGGAATAGGAAGTGCCGACACCCTATGAAAAACCAGGTAACTGGAAAGAAGCAGGAAGGGAACTTTAATACGGTTTTTACCGCATTATATCAGTTTCTCGTCGCAGGGAACCGGCGAACTTGCCAAGGCAAAAGGTTAAAAATGTTCGCTTAATGTGGAATTTTAGCTTTCCGAATGTCTAACAACCTAGATGCTCAGCCACCAGCAGTAATCAAAGACGAATTTAACCTAGATAACTTCCTCGAGGATATACCAGATATAGAGGAAGTGGAACAACCAACGACCGATATCCTCCAAATCGAGTCCGATGATGCTGCAGAACCAAAAGTTGGCATGGCAGAACTCAATAGCTTAGCTGATATCTTTGAAGGTCAGACCCCTGATTTGGATCAAACCTGGCAAGAAGAAGAAATTATCGCTCCAGATAACCAGCAGTTGTCTAGCCAATCAGAAAATACTATAACTACAGACGAACCAAAGGATTTATCTGACCTGATTAAAGAACTTGATGGGTTGGACATTCCAGAGGCAGCAGAGTCTACCGAGGAAGATTTACTCAGTTTGTTCGATGAGGAATTTCCAGAAGAAGCAGCTTTTGAGTTACTACAGTCAAGGGAGTCAACTCCACAGGAGATTCAACCTAACCCTACTCCAAGCCTGACAGATAAAGACCTTGAAGAATTATTTGCTGTTGGCAGTACTGAAGGAAACCTAACTCAAAAAACTAACCCAGCGGATGAATTAAGTAGTTTATTTGATGATACCTTTTTTGAAGAAAATAGCTCAAGCTCGGAAAGTAATCCTCCCACAAAATTAGATAGTTATGGGATGGGAAAACAGCAGCCTATTCGACCAAGCACACCGCACGTCGAGCCCACCCACAGCCCTCGCCCGGGTCTGACCAACACCGACCTGAATGAATTAGATTTCAATCTGGTCAATGAGTTGGAGCTTATTCCAACTCACCCCCCTGCAAACCATCACCAACCAGCAATTAAATCCCCATCAATGACAGGGTCTTCAAACCCCACCTCGACTTCAGATCGACCCAGTGAGGCGTCTACACCTGGTCTTAATTCAAGTGTAAAAGGAAAAAATAGAAAATCCGATCCCATAAAATCAAACAAATTACCAGATTCATCACCAAAACCCTTACCAACAACCCAAGATCAATGGCAGCAATTAGAGCAGCTGTTGGCAGAAGCTACGGCCCATTACCAAAACGTTGATTTTGAAAGTATAAAACCCCTGGATGTGAGCTTAGCCACTGTTGAAGTGGGATCAGAGCAGACAAGAATTTTTGATGAACTAGAACTCCTATTAAATGAAACTAGTAGCCCTGAACCTAACCACTCCCTAGACCAAGAAACCCGGAAAACCAATCAGGCGGACTCAGTAGAGGATGACTTTAAAGACCTCGAGCACTTGCTAGAGCAGGCAAATCAAAGCATCTCTGCTATCCCAGGAGGGATAAACCAGGAGCTGTCCCGCCAAACAAGGCGTCCGAGATCTAAGCTATTTGAACAAACCATGCGGGTACCGGTTAAACAACTGGACACCCTGAGCAATTTAGTCGGAGAACTGGTGGTTGGTCGCAATACCTTAGAGCAAGATCAAGAACGGCTGCGGCAATTCTTAGATAATTTATCCCATCAGGTATCGAGCCTCAACGATGTGGGTTTGAAAATGCGGGACTTGTATGAGCGAACCCTGCTGGAAAATTCCCTATTGTCTAGTAGTAAGATTTACCGAACTACAAGCATCCAAGAACGGGAACAAGGAAAACAGAATTACTCCAGCGTAGAAGACTATCACCCTCTAGAAATGGACCGCTTTACAGGGTTCCATTTGCTATCCCAAGAGATCATTGAGCTGATTGTTCGGGTCAAGGAGTCGGCATCTGACATTGAGTTTTTGGTGGATGAAACCGACCAAGTAACTCGTACCCTCAGACAGGTAACCAATCAACTCCAAGAAGGACTGACGCGATCGCGTATGGTGCCCTTTGCCCAAGCAGCAGACCGAATGCCCCGTGCAGTCAGGGAAATTTCCTTGCAGGAAGGCAAGGAAGCCGAGCTACAGGTTGAGGGGCGGGAAACCTTGATTGATAAAATGATCTTAGAACACCTCTATGATCCTATGACCCACCTGGTCAACAATGCCATTACCCACGGGATTGAGCTACCAGAAGAACGGCTGGCTGCGGGGAAGCCTAGGGCGGGTAAAATCACCCTCGGGGCATTCTACCAGGGAAATCAGACGGTGATTTCCATCTCGGATAATGGGGCGGGCATTGATCCAGATCGAATTAGAGCTAAAGCCCTTGAAAAGAATCTGATTTCCCCAACTGAGGCAAAAACCTTGAGCGACTTGGAGTTGTTCAATTTTATCTTCCACCCTGGGTTCACCACTGCTGAGAAAGTGACTGACACCAAAGGTCGAGGAGTAGGTATGGATGTGGTGCGCACCTGCTTAAGTGAAATTCGGGGAACTATTACTATCGACTCTAGTCTCGGGCAAGGAACCACCTTTACCATTCGCTTACCCCTGACCCTGAGTATTTGTAAAGCCCTCTGCTGTGTAAGCGATCGCGCCAGAATTGCTTTTCCCATGGATGGGGTGGAAGATATGCAGGATGTCTCCCCTGACTGCATTCAGACCAATTCCCAAGGTCAAGCCTTTCTTCAATGGCGGGACAGCCAGATCCCATTCAAGCCCCTCTCAGAATTGCTGACCTACCATAGCCAACTCAGCCGGGCTAGTGTCTATGGCAGCCAACGGGAAGACAACTTGATTTCTGTGGTGGTACTGCGAAGTACAGGTAACATGCTCGCCGTAGAGGTTGATCAGGTATTAGGGGAGCAAGAAATTGTTATTAAGCAAATCGAAGGCCCTGCACCTAAGCCAGTAGGCATTACCGGGGCGACCGTCTTAGGGGATGGTCGCGTGATGCCCATTGCTGACGTTCTAGAACTGATTGACCTTGCTATGGGTCGGATTCGTAAAGATGGTGGTGTTGCGATCTGGCAAAGGATGGAAACTCCAACCGCCACCGGAGCGGAGGCCAATCTAATCAAATCTGATCCCATGGTGTTGATTGTGGATGATTCAATCACAGTCCGAGAACTTCTTTCTATGACCTTCAGTAAAGCTGGTTATCGGGTAGAACAAGCCCGTGATGGTCAAGAAGCCTGGGATAAACTTCGGTCTGGTTTGCCTTGCGAGATCGTATTCTGTGACATTGAAATGCCCAGAATGGATGGTCTAGAACTGCTATCTCGCCTTCAAAAAGACCCAGATTTGTGCGAAATCCCCCTGGCCATGCTCACCTCTCGTGGTGCTGATCGACACCGGAAAGTAGCTGCTGATCTCGGTGCTAGAGGCTATTTTACCAAACCCTATCTAGAAGACGTGCTACTAGATGCTGCCCAACGAATCAGGCAAGGGGAAGTGTTGTTAGCTCGAAGTAATTAACACAGGTAATCCCAATGGGTAGCTGCGGGCAGCATCCTCAACCAAATCATCCCAATCCCAAACCAAAGACCATGACCAGACCTGGTTAGGGTAACAATACCTCTGGAGGATCGTACTTTTCGGGATCTAGAATCGGGGAATGGGAATTATGGATTGGGTACTTTAAAAACTAAGCTAATGACAATAAAAGCGTTTGACTTGAATTCGCATCAAAATACGGCATCGGGTAAGACAGGTCGGTTTCGCAATTGGATAGTGGGGTTCACGAAAAAACCGATCTCTCTCAATTCCCCAACTTCCAATCCCCATTTCCTAATACCGTTGATGACACTATCGTTGTGGGGACTACCAATCCTATCAGGGTTAGCCGCCAAAGCCTCAGATATCCCACTAAAAGTAGGAGTCGTGCAGCGCTTTGGAGATGAACCAACTGACAAGCTCACCCTGAAAGCTGCCCCGGACGATCAGCTAACCGTCAAATTTTTAGGCGGTGATATGCAACCGAAAACCAAGCAGCTTAGCAGCCTCAAGCTGGAAATAGTCAATAAACCGTTACAGCAGCCGCAGATCGAAGAGTACGTGGTCTTGAGTAACCATGGGACCTTTGAAACTGCAGAAGATAGTGCCAATAAATGGCGGGAAAAGGGGATTGAGGTGGAAATTGCCAAGCCTGACCGCTGGCAGGTGTGGGCAAAACGGAGTGTTTATCAAACCCCTTTATTGCGACGTCTACTGCTAGCAAGTATCAAAGCCAAAGGTGATACTATTGCTTATATTGATACTAACGTTGTCACCGAGGTGCCCCATGCTTCCTTTGTAATTGGTGACTATCGCTACCATCGACGGGAAATCGATATTACTGCTGGCAAAAATCGGATCTGGGTAAGCAAAGGAGACAATAACCGTAGGACAAGACTTTATCCTGGTAGTCTACGGATCCAGCCCAATGCCTATGGTGACTATACCTTAGTAAATCAGGTACCTCTAGAAAGCTATTTGCGCGGTGTAGTACCTCATGAAATTGGACCTGGAGCACGCTATTCAACCGTAGCTGCCCAGAGCATTATTGCTCGCACCTACGCCTTGCGGAACCGACGCCGATTTAATGTTGACGGTTACGAACTCTGTGCGGATACTCACTGCCAGGTTTATTTCGGAATAAATCAAACCAATCCGGTCGCTGACCGTGCGATCGCAGCTACTAAAGGTTTAGTGCTGACCTACAATAATGAGTTAGTAGATGCCCTGTATTCAGCGGCAACTGGTGGAGTCAGTGCGCCTTTCAGTGATGTTTGGAATGGGTCAGAACGTCCTTACTTAAGAGCAGTGGTAGACTCCCCATACTCCCTCTGGAATTTGTCACAAAAATCCTTAGCAGACGAACAAAATTTCCGTGAGTTCATGAACTTGAAGCAAGGATTTAATGAGACTGACAATAGTTACTTATTCCGCTGGAAGTACAACAATAGCTTAAAACAAGTCACCAGCCATTTACAACGCTATCTCAAAAAAACCAAACACCCCCTTGCCAACTTCACTACCATTGAGCATATGGAAGTGGTAGAGCGTTCACCAGCAGGACGAGTGCTGAAAATGGCGGTAACAACGGATCGGGGTATGCTGGAGCTGAGTAAAAATGAAGCCCGCAGCGCCTTTGGTCCTCCCCGCAGCACCCTCTTCTACGTAGACCCGATTTATGACCAAGCCAACCAAACCCTCAAAGGCTTCGTGTTTGTGGGTGGTGGCTTTGGACATGGGGTTGGCTTTAGCCAACACGGTTCCCAAAATTTAGCTAAACTCGGTTGGTCCGCAGAAAAAATTCTCAGCTTCTATTATCCTGGTACTCAAATTCAGCCTTTGAACAATTCTATTATCTTCTGGCAAAATGCCAGCGCACTAGTCACGCCCTAGTCTAATCAAGGGTCAAAGAGGGGAGAAAGTGAAGATATGGAATAATTTCAGGAAAGTTATTCCATATCTTCCTCGATGTAGCTTGGATTTAGCGTGATTTCGCCATCATCCCATTACCTAATCATCTCATCACCCCATTTTCGGCGATGGGGAAGTAAAGAGCTCAAAGAGTAAAACACCCAACTTGTAAGCTCTGTTACTTCCCCTCTGTTATTAGTACTTATATTAGTAATTAGTACAGTGCTTCTTCTTGATGAGTTTCGATCGTGCAATCAGAGGTGGGGTAGGCCACACAGGTCAGAACGTAGCCAGCCTCCATTTGGTCATCATCCAGGAAGGATTGGTCTGACTGGTCAACAGTACCACTGGTTACTTTGCCAGCACAGGTAGAGCAGGCACCCGCACGGCAGGAATAAGGCAGATCTAAACCTTGCTCTTCAGCAGCGTCGAGAATGTATTCGTCTTCAGGAACGTCAATGGTTGTATTTATACCTTCGGCGTCATTTTTCAAGGTGACTTTGAAAGTAGCCATGTTTTACTAATCCCCTTTGTTATTATTACTTAGATTATTACTTAGTAAAGAGCTTCCTCGATTTAGCGTGATTTCTCCATCACCCTATTACCTAATCATCTCATCACCCGATTTTCGGCTAAGGGGAAGTAAAGAGCTTGAAGAGTAAAACACCCAATTTCTAAACTCTCCTACTTCCCCTCTGTTATTAGTACATATATTAGTACTTAGTACAGAGCTTCCTCTTGATTAGTAGTGATCGTGCAATCAGAGGTGGGGTAGGCGACACAGGTTAGAACGAAGCCATTCGCTATTTGCTCATCATCCAGGAAAGATTGGTCTGACTGATCAATAGTACCACTCTCTAGTTTGCCAGCACAGGTAGAGCAGGCACCCGCACGGCAGGAATAAGGCAGATCTAGACCTTGCTCCTCGGCAACGTCGAGAATGTATTCGTCCTCGGGAACATCAATGACTTTCTCCTCTTCTGGCATTTTTAAGGTGACTTTGTAAGTTGCCATGTTTTAGTAATCCTCTCGTAAAACAATAGTAGAGACCTTGTGAGTATACGGCAAAAGCCTATCCTTTGGTTTAAGGAGCTTGGCATGCTTATTTTTACTCCATCTCTGATACTACGGGAAAACACTCAGCAGATTAAGACCGATTAAGAATGAAAGGCTGAATCGCCAATTTGATAAGTTTTACTTATATTTTCCCGCAAGTATCTACACCACAGAGTTAGCTGTAAAACCACTCCATGAAAATGCTCTAAGGTCTAGGTTTAACAGGTTTTTTAAAGATCCTATCTCCCTCAGATAACTTCAGCAAAATCCTTAGGAATTTATAATTAGGAATACTTATCATTACCATCCAAGACCTGTATCCAAACATCAGTTGATCCGGTGATGGGCTGATGGATAAAAAGGTATATCACTTGCCAGGCTTGAGATCAGTTTTGCGGTATCATGGTAAGTTTGCAGCGATGCAGCGCGGTCTTGGGGAGGCAGCGCGGTCTTGGGGAGGCAGCGCGGTCTTGGGGAGGCAGCGCGGTCTTGGGGAGGCAGCGCGGTCTTGGGGGTTCCCCCCATGAGCGACTGCCGTGGTCTCCCCCATGAGCGACTGCCGTGGTCTCCCCCATGAGCGACTGCCGTGGTCTCCCCCATGAGCGACTGCCGTGGTTTCCCCCACTCGCGCTTTGCATGGCTGACAGTGACCAGCAAAAAAGGAACAGAAATTACAATGGCTCAGATGTATTACGATACCGACGCTAACCTAGACCTACTGGCGGATAAAACTATTGCTATCATCGGCTATGGTTCTCAAGGTCACGCTCACGCCCTTAATCTTAAAGAAAGTGGCATGAATGTGATCGTGGGACTTTATCCAGGTAGTAAGTCTAAGGCCAAAGCTGAAGAAGCAGGCTTAACCGTCCACACAGTGGCTGATGCTGCTAAAGCAGCTGACTTGGTGATGATCCTGCTGCCGGATGAAGTGCAAAAAACCATTTATCAGGCAGAAATTGAGCCAAATCTGACCGAGGGTAATGTTATTGCCTTTGCCCACGGCTTCAATATTCATTTTGGTCAAATTGTTCCCCCAGAGTTCGTAGATGTGATCATGGTTGCTCCCAAAGGTCCAGGACATTTGGTGCGGCGCACCTATGAACAGGGAGAAGGGGTACCTTGTCTATTTGCTGTTTACCAGGATGCCACAGGCCAAGCACGCGATCGCGCCATGGCTTACGCCAAAGGAATTGGTGGTACCCGTGCCGGGATTCTTGAAACTACCTTCCGGGAAGAAACAGAAACTGACCTATTTGGTGAGCAAGTTGTATTGTGTGGCGGCTTGAGTGAATTGATTAAATCTGGATTTGAGACCCTAGTCGCTGCTGGTTATCAACCAGAATTGGCCTATTTTGAATGCCTTCATGAAGTCAAACTGATTGTTGACCTAGTCGTCGAAGGTGGTTTAGCTAACATGCGGGATAGCATCTCCAACACTGCTGAATATGGTGACTATACCCGTGGGCCAAGGATTGTTACTGATGAAACTCGCGCCGAGATGCGTAAAATCCTCAAAGAAATTCAATCAGGTCAATTCGCCCGTGAATTTGTCTTGGAAAATCAGGGAGGTAAACCCGTTTTCACTGCTATGCGCCGTCAGAATAAAGAACATCCCGTCGAGGAAGTTGGTAAAGACTTACGCGCTATGTTTAGCTGGTTGAAAAAAGTCTAAGCATTGTTGACCGTTGACGGTTTACGATTAATATCTTAAATCAGGACCTTTTAACTCAGGACTTATTTATAATCAGGACTTACGCTATGACTATACTTGTCGGATGGGTAAATAACTCATATTTGGCGTAAGTCCTGTAAATTTGAGATTTTATAGCAGTCGAAGTCAAGGTTAAGACATATTTCTGTTCCCTTTAAAGCCAAATATTATGTCCTAAACTATACTTCCGTTGCTATAGTGGGACGATTATTAATCCAAGGGTTTGCTGCTTCCAACTGAGCCGCTAATGCTAATAGTCTTGCTTCTGATGCTGGAGGTCCCACTAACTGAATTCCGACAGGTAAACCCTTGTCATCAAAACCAGCAGGAATTGCGATCGCAGGAAGTCCAGTAGCATTAAATGGTGGACACGGTCCAATCCAATTAATAATATTCTCCAAGGTTTCTTCATAACTCAAATCGTCCCACTCTCCTACCCGAATCGGTGGATGTAAATAAGTCGGTAACACTAGCACATCATAGTTGTTAAAGAATCCCACAATTTGACGCGCTATAATTTGTAGCTTAGTCACCGCTTGTAAGTATTCCCCAGCAGAACCGGATTGTTCAGCAATCCAGCGATTCATCGGACTTAAGGCTTCTAAGGGAATTCCTGCTGACGTTACCCCAGCTTGCCATACTGTCTTAAACGGTTCTACTATGTCACTGAAATCTGGACAACCCGGTTCAACCAGATGTCCCATCCCTTCCAGTCGCTGCACCGTTTCCACCACAATCTTTTCACATACAGCTGACGCTTCTCCCATCGGTTTAATCGATGTGGCAAAACTAATCCGTAAATTATCCAGTTCTTGATCGGTAGCCTCTAGAAATGATATCTCTGGGTCAGGTAACCAGTAAGGGTCTCCAGTAATATAGCCAGACATCACATCCAGTAAAGCAGCTGCATCAGCTACCGTCCGTGCCATCGGACCAATACTAGCAATACCACTTTGAAAGTCTCCTACTGGAGCGTAAGAAATACGACCTCGTGTCGGTTTAATCGCCACCAAACCACAGCAAAAGGCTGGACCGCGCAGGGAACCGCCACCATCGGAACCTTGGGCAATGGGAGATAAGCCAGCTGCTACTGCTGCCGCTGAACCCCCACTAGACCCCCCTGGTGTGTAGTCCAGATTCCAGGGATTGCGAGCTGGTGGAAATCCTGGGGGTTCGGTATAGGGTAACGAACCCAGTTCAGAAGTAGCGCTTTTACCTAAAATAATGAATCCAGCTTGCTTGATGCGGGTGATTACCCCATCATCATACTCAGCAATATTGTCTTTGAGGGCAGCCACACCAAAGCTACAAGGGAGTCCTTCTACAGCCCTGAGGTCTTTAATCGCAATTGGAACACCGAAAAATGGAGGAAGTTTAGAGGTATCAGTAGTTTCGGCAAGTTGTTCGGTTTTGGTTTTAGCATCCGCAAGTGCCATCTCAGACGCCACAGTGAAGTAACTGCCTAGTTGGGGATTTAATGCTTCGATGCGTTCAAGGTAGAGTTGGACTAAATCTAGGGGTGATATCTCACCCTTGCGGATCAGTTGGGCTTGGTCTAGAGCTGGAGTAAACGCTAGGTCAACTTGATTCATAATGGTTCTTTGCCATCAAGGGATGCTTTTTTATAAAAAAAATGCCTAAGAGTATTGCTAGGCAAAACTTTTAGGCATTCAGATGCTAGTTAGAAAAAACTATATTCTTAAAATCTCAAAGCTATACAGAGTAAGAGTTTGAGAGACTTTTTGTTAAATGTTGCTTAAATCCAAGACTATAGCAGGTTAGGCGGTGAGCCCATACCATAGGTGTCTTGATAATGATTTTATTTTAGTAGCAATTATACCACTTAATTTTATAAATTGGTATAACACATCGTCAAATCCTGGTGATTTTCCAGAAGTTTCCCAAAATTACTAGCTAGGTTGCAGGTACCGAAGAGCCAAAATTTTTCAGTAACTTAGGTAATATAGCACTTCAGCGCCTCAACACACAATATGCCTTCACCTTTTCCTGGGATGAATCCCTACCTGGAGAAACCAGAATATTGGTCACAAGTTCACAAGTGGCTAATTGTCCTGATTGCCCAAAGCCTTAACCCCCAGCTACGTCCGAAGTATCGGGTAGCAATTGAGGAAAGAGTCTACAACGCTACTGGTGATGATTCGATGCTAGTAGGAATTCCTGATGATGTAGTTGTTCAAAGTTCTCAAAGCAACCACCAAGATCCGTCACCTCTGGTTACCGTTGCTGCTCCTAGCGTTAAACCAATGAAGATTGCTCTACCGATGACTGAAACGGTTAGGGAGCGATGCAGCGCGGTCTTGGGGGTTCCCCCCATGAGCGACTGCATCAAGAAGTGGTATTTAGAAGTGCGAAAGGTGGAAACTGGCAAAGTAATTACTGTTATCGAAATTCTTTCTCCCAAAAACAAATGGTCTGCAGAAGGGCGCAGCACTTATGAAACCAAACGGCAAAAAATATTAGATAGCTTAACCCATTTAGTGGAAATTGATTTACTGCGTCAAGGAAAACCGATGGCTATGAATACTCAAGCCTTCCAGAGCCACTATCGCATCGTGGTCAGCCGTTCTCAAGAACGTCCCCAAGCGGATTTATATGCCTTTAATCTCCCCCAAGCAATACCTTCTTTTCCTTTACCTCTACAACCAGACGATCGAGAACCTACGGTTAATTTACAACAATTATTACATCAGCTTTACGACCAAGGGAGTTATGATTTAGCGATTGATTATAGTCAAGAACTACCACCACCTTTATCTCCAGAAGATGCAGCTTGGGTAAAGCAAGTATTGATTCAGCAGTAGCATGTAGTGTTTAATTTTAATATCGTTTAGGTATATCTTCCTCTTCCTTGATTAATTTCATCCCAGCAGCTTTAGGGTCAAAGCCTTCAGGAAATATGGTTGTACAAGGATAGTTAATATACAGGATTTAACACGCAGCTTCCGATGTTGTTTCATCTGAATAAAGTGCGTATTGTAAATTAGCTCTAGATAAATCAGTTTCCTTTAAATTAGCTCCCGATAAATCAGCTTACTGTAAATTAGTTCTAGATAAACGAGCTTGCTGTAAATCAGCTTCTGATAAATCAGCTTCTGATAAATCAGCTTTAAATAAAATAGCTTTCTTTAAGTTAGCTTCCTCTAAATAAGATTGCTGTAAATTAGTTACTAATAAACTAGCGTTATGTAAATTAGCTGCATCTAAAATAGCTTGTTGGAAATTAGCTCTATATAAACGAGCTTTCTGTAACTGAGTTTCACATAAACTAGCTCCATGTAAATTAGCTCTATATAGACGAGCGTCTTGTAATTTAGCTTTAGATAAATCAGCTTTCTGTAATTTAGCTGCATATAAATTAGCTTTCTGTAATTTAGCTGCATATAAATTAGCTTCTTGTAAATTAGCGTTAAGCACCTACACAGAATTAATTACCTATTGCCAATCTCTGTAACCCTTACCCTGCAAGGCTTTGAGTTTTGGAAAATGTGTAATTAATTTTGTGTACCTGCTTAACTAGTTCCGCACCAGAGAGCTGAACTCCTCTCAAATAAGCCTTTGGAGCCTCTAAACCTTCTAAGCTCTGCCTCCGCCAGGTCAACCAAAACCAGGGAATACGCCTTGGTTTTGAGTTTAGGAATTCCAGAGCTTCTATTCTACCGCCACTTCCTCGTTGAGCGTAGGCTGCTGTAACTACTTGCCATGCCTGATAAACTTCAGCATTTCGTCTATCCTGCTCACCACCAATAAAGACAATCACACCAATAAGTAGAGATAGATTACCCACTAGTCCTAAAATTTCTAGCAATGCTAATCTATTCAGATAATCCAAAACAGGCTCTAAAAACTTTTTTTCTATGCTGATGAAAGGTTGATGGCACTTGAACAAGGCTAACTTCAAAGGATTTTTAACAATTTGCTCAGCTTTATGCCAGTCTTGCTCAGCATCTCCTTCACCTTTTACTAATAGGCGATTTTGGTAAAGCTTATAAGCTATTTTTTCAACCTTTTGGTAATGAGTTTTATTTGACGAAGGGGTTAGAGAGACTTTAATTTGATTAAGAATTTGATTCAGCTTCATGATTGCCAACTAGGGGCAAACCCTATATATTTGGCTTACTAGCATAAATTAGCTGCTATTATAACTTAGCGATCGCTTAACTAATTTCTTCTGGTAAAACTTAAAGTTTATTACGTTTGTTTAAGCTAAGTAACAAAACTAACATTAGCGATTGCTAATCCCAGCAAGCGATCGCTTACCTTGATATCCCTGATACTATCAAGCATTAATTTATTTATTAACTAACTTTAGATTAATTTGCCCTGTGCTCCCTACTAAGTTTATCAAAAAATACTTTACCAAAAATTTTGGGTTTAAAGCCCCGTCCTAGAAGGACGGCTTTTTTTTGTTCGCAACTGAAGGCTCCAAAGGAGCATCTATGTATTGACAGTTTTATCGCACCGTGTTATTATTAAATAATAACAAAAAAATAATTAATTTTCTAGATAAACATGATCTTGAATAAGTAGACAGTGTAAAAAACATTTTTTGAGATAATCATGTTGCACTGTGCAAGTCTAACGATTTGGACGTCTATGAAAGTCTAAGATCAAAAAAATGTTTATCTAAATTTGTTATCTATTTTAGGTACGGTGGGGCACACCGAAACCTAGGTCATAGACCAAATACGCTTGTGGAGAGGAGACCTCTATTTTTCCTGGCTCCGGCCTGGTTAAACAAGTCACCCCGTGGAAGCAAGAATCCCCGTCCTTCCAGGGCGGGGAGTGTCAATTGATAGAAATAGTGACAACTAGGATAAAGCTGATGGAGTCTTTATTATTATTGTTGTTGCTATATCATTCTTTATCTGTCATTTCTGATCGATTATATAGCGTTTAGTGCACTGATGAGGTAAGGAGTTGCGCAAAAATAACTTACCTATTACAGGCTAATTTTGACAAGGATTGAGGAACGTAATTCCTTGATAAGCAAGAGTTACACCTCTCAATTAGTATGCAGAAATTGGAGAATTATTACTGCGCAATTCCTAAAGTCTTCTTTGAGGCAGATTCCCTGTCTTGATGCAGTCGCTCATGGGGGAAACCACGGCAGTCGCTCATGGTTTGGGTTCTGTGTGCGGAACCTGCGTCCGCACCTTGTAAGCCCCGTGGGGACCCCCTTTGGCGGCGCTGCCTCCCCAAGACCGCACTGCATCGCTTAAAACAATCTTGAATATTGCCTTTTGCCTTTTGCCTTTTGCCTTTTGCCTTTTGCCTTTTGCCTTTTGCCTTTTGCCTTTTGCCTTTTGCCTTTTGCCTTTTGCCTTTTGCCTTTTGCCTTTTGCCTTTTGCCTTTTGCCTTTTGCCTTAAAAGGATAAGCAATGTCCCTCACTCGTTATGAAAATTGCCATACCTTACCTTAAAGCTATCTATATCTACCCGATTAAATCCCTTGATCGGATTGAACTCCAAACCGCCACTCTCCTCAAAAGTGGTGCCCTAAACCATGACCGGGAATTTGCCCTATTCGATCAGCAAGGTAAATTTGTCAATGGTAAGCGCCATGCCAAAGTCCACTTGCTGCGGTCGGTCTTCGATATCCAATCCCAATTGCTATCGCTACAGATTCAGGGCACAAACCAAAACATTACCTTTCATATTGATCACGGGCGAACTGCTCTGGAAGCTTGGTTAAAGGATTACTTCGATTTTCCAGTTAAAGTAGTGCAGAACACCAGCACTGGTTTTCCAGACGATACCAATGCTCTTGGTCCTACTATTATTAGTAGCGCTACCATTGAAACCGTTGCTTCTTGGTTCCCTGAAATAAGTGCTGAAGACATACGACGTCGTGTTCGAGCCAATCTAGAAATTGGAGGCGTTCCAGCTTTCTGGGAAGACCAATTGTTTTCCGAATCAGGGCAATCTATTCAGTTTAAAGTAGGGGAGGCTTTGATAGAAGGAATTAATCCCTGTCAACGTTGTATTGTTTTAGCACGAGATCCTCAGACAGGAGAGGCTACTGGTAATTTTCAAAAGACTTTTATGGCGAGACGCAAGGAAACCCTACCATCCTGGACAACCAGCGCTCGTTTCAATCATTTCTACAAATTAAGCGTGAATACAAATGTGCCTGTTTCAGAAGCCGGTAAAGTGTTACAGCAAGGGGATCCCATCCAAATCCTGAAGGTTAGTTAAGGATGCAGCGCTATAATCCCAAATCGGGTTCAAATCCCAAAAAGCGATGCAGAGGTGCGACCCGTGGCGAATTTAATTACGGGTCAAACGCACCATTACGGTCTTGGGCGTTTCCCCCACTCGCGCTTTGCATCAAGACAGCGATCGCTAATCAACAAAGTTATTAACCGAACGTGATATCAATTGTCAACCCTAAACCGTGAACTTTCAACACCAATCAATATGGGAAATTTTATTAAATAAAACTTTTTGACTTTTTTGCGGATTCGTCGCTCTGGAATTGAAGTAGAGATTTAGGTACATCTGAACAAACAGAAGCCAGACAAAACCTCTACCTACCAAATGTTTAAACCTCAGAGCAATGAATCATCAGTGGAACAATGTATTTATGAAAGTCACCACCTGGCTAGTGGCTGAGATCATCCTAAATTTGATTGGTCTAGATAACCTCGCCGATTATGGTGAATTCGTCTTCGATAAAGAGGTTTTCATCTCAACATCTCACCATCAAGTCTCACGGGTTTTCCCCCCTCGCCACTCCGAAGGCTTGTTTTAACAGTTTCCCCTCAACCGTCAACCGTCAACAAATTCTAACCTTATAGCACTACCCATTAAAGTTAGGACATTGATACAAGCTGAAACGCTAATGCACGTAAACTTTTGCCTCTTGCCTCTTGCCTCTTGCCCTTGCGCGTAGCGCTATATTACTGAAGACTGATAGCCAAGCAACCCTACGGCAACCCCTCAGGCTAAAAGACTTCAGCCTTTAATCAATATTTAATCAATATGGAGCTAAGCGGATTCGAACCGCTGACCCCCTCAATGCCATTGAGGTGCTCTACCAACTGAGCTATAACCCCGTAATTCTGTAGTCCATTATCTAGTCTACCTTGATAGCTCAGCTAAGTCAAGTGTTTTGAGAATGAAATTATCTCGATCAGTAGAATACGCTGGGAGACTGAGCCATTTGGGTAATATACCCCATGCAGCTGTTCATCAGAAAATAAACCACTAACATAGCTGCTGCTGACATAGCTACTAAGGTACCAGCCAGCATCAGAGAGAACTCTTGGGTATCAAAGGCTTCCTGCATCAGGTGCAGTGACCAAGCCACCAAGGCCACATCAAATATTAGAATTATCACCAGCATTTTTTACAAAAATTAATATTGGATCCATATTTAGTTTAGCAGCTATAAAAATCGCTGCAAACCATTAAACTACTTAATACTACACAACAAAACTTAAATCTTTCGGAAAAATAATCCATTAGTCTACTATGGCAATCGCACCGGAATTTGGTGCTGGTTCAAATAAGTTTTAATTTGAGATACACTCAGTTGCCCGTAATGCAACAGGGAAGCTAGCAACGCTGCTTCGGCTTTGCCCTCAGTCAGAGCCTGATAAATATGATCGCAGTTGCCAGCACCACCCGAGGCAATCACTGGAATTTCGACCTGTTCAGCCATAGTGCGAGTTAGCTCTAAGTCATACCCAGCCTGGGTTCCATCCGCATCCATACTAGTAACCAGAAGTTCCCCAGCTCCCCGTTGTGCTACCTCTTTTGCCCATGCGATCGCATCAATACCAGTGTTCTCACGTCCTCCTCGCACGTAAACATTCCAACCGGGGTTATCGGGATCTTCCCGACGACGAGCATCAATAGCAACTACAATGCACTGATTACCAAAGCGGTCGCTCGCTTGATTAATAAAGTCGGGATTGCGTACAGCAGCCGAATTTATACTAACTTTATCGGCTCCTGCTCTTAATAATAATTTAATATTTTCCAAAGACTGGATGCCACCCCCCACGGTCAAGGGAATAAACACTTGTTCGGCTGTACGGTAGACTACATCAATAATAATGTCTCGGTCTTCATGGGTAGCAGTTATATCCAAAAACACCAGCTCATCTGCACCAGCATCATTGTAAACTTGTGCTAATTCCACTGGATCACCAGCGTCCTTAAGATTAACAAAGTTGACCCCTTTAACAACTCGCCCAGCTTTTACATCCAGACACGGTAAGATTCTCTTAGCCAGCATAAGTAAACTAAGTATGAAGTATGAAGGATAAAGTATGACCCATGGCCATAACGTCTTTTAGACAACAGTACCAAAACCCAGATAGAGAACCCAAATCCAATAAGAAACGAAAGGGTCGGGGTAATCCTCGTCAGAGGCAAAGCGATGGGGAGCTACTACTAGCAACGGCGACCGCTGAGGAAGTTGGTCATCAAGAAGAGAGTATTAGACCACAGCGCTTAGCCGACTACATCGGACAAAAAGAACTCAAAGGAGTTTTGGAAATTGGCATTCAAGCTGCCAAAGCCAGAAATGAGGCCATGGATCACCTGCTGTTGTACGGACCACCAGGATTAGGGAAAACAACCATGTCCCTAATTTTGGCAACTGAGATGGAGGTGAATTGTAAAATTACTGCTGCACCTGCCTTAGAGCGTCCACGAGATATTGTGGGGCTTCTGGTTAATCTCAAACCTGGGGATATTTTATTTATAGACGAAATCCATCGTTTATCGCGCATGACTGAGGAATTGCTATATCCAGCCATGGAAGACTATCGATTGGATATCACTATTGGTAAGGGTCAGAGTGCCAAAACCCGCAGTATTCCTCTGCCACAGTTTACCTTAGTGGGGGCAACCACACGAGTAGGTTCTTTAACCTCACCCCTACGCGATCGCTTTGGTATGATCCAACGCTTACACTTCTATGAGATCGATGAATTGAGTTTAATTGTAACGAGGACAGCTCAATTGCTCAAGGCCATAGTAACGGAAGATGGCGCTGAAGAAATTGCCCGTCGCTCTCGTGGCACACCTAGAATTGCTAACCGACTCCTGAGACGAGTGCGAGACTATGCTCAAGTCAAAGGCATTGAGCAAATTAACCAGGATGTAGCAGCTCAAGCCATGGAAATCTTTAATGTAGACCCGATGGGGTTAGATTGGACAGACCGACTGGTGCTAAAGGTAATGATTGAACAGTTCAATGGCGGACCAGTTGGTTTAGAAGCAGTGGCAGCCTCTACTGGAGAAGATGCTCAAACCATTGAAGAGGTTTATGAACCCTATTTGTTACAAATTGGTTTCCTGCACCGCACGCCTCGGGGTCGCGTCGCCACCTCAGCGGCTCGGAAACATTTGGGCTATGAGTAGTTGTTAGTAGTTAGTAATTAGTAGTTAATAGTCAGTAGCAAGGAATATCAAGATTGCGGTCTCACTTGAAATAATATATGAAACGCTTGATTCGAATTTTACTGATTTTACTGCTTGTCGTTGTATCGGCTGCTACGATAATCACACCCCCAGCAATGGCGCAAACCCAATTCCCAGAATTGACTAAGGCTCAGATCAAACAAATTAACCAATTAAGGAAAAAGGCATTTGCTGCTACGAATCAGGGGAAATTCCCAACTGCTGAAAATTACTGGACTCAGCTAATTGAGCTGTTGCCAGATAATCCCGTAGGTTGGAGTAATCGGGGTAACCTTAGAGTCAGCCAGAATAAATTAGAGGATGCGATCGCAGACTTTACTCATGCCATTGAGTTAGCACCAGAAGCCACTGACCCTTATCTAAATCGCGGTGCTGCCTATGAAGGACAAGGGCGATGGCAAGATGCCATTGCTGACTATGAGCGATTGCTAAAACTTGATCCCAATGATGCCATGGCTTACAACAACTTGGGGAATGCTAAGGCAGGACTAGGCCAATGGACAGAAGCGATCGCAAATTACCAAAAATCCATCGAGTTAGCGCCCAAGTTTGCCTTTGCCTATGCTAACTATGCTCTCGCCCTCTATCAAATTGGTGAAACCAAACAAGCCATGGGCATCATGCGCAATACTATACGAAAATACCCCCAATTTGCCGATCTTCGAGCTGCTTTAACAGCTGTGTTGTGGGCTGACGGAAAACGGGGGGAAGCTGAGAGTAATTGGGTGGCAGCCGTTGGTCTCGATAAGCGATACCAGGAGTTGGACTGGGTAGAGCATGTCCGCCGTTGGCCACCAATGATGGTTGAGGCGTTAGCAAATTTCTTCAACCTTAAGTGAAATTAACCTGATCAACCTTAGATTTTGTGACATACTCCCACACTGACTCGTTGAGTTTAGTGTGGGCTTCTTGCCAACTCCACCTATCGGTATCGGCTTTCGCCGACGCTGCGCGAACGGATACTCGGCAAGCTTTATTAACGACACGGTCAGAAGTTACCGCAAGAAGAGTGGAGCCTTTATGGTTAGCAGGCTATGCATAACAGGGTTAAAACTTTATGATTAAGGCTCCACTCTTCTAAGGTTTCCTCTCCGGGATGCCCCTCCGCGCCTGAACAATACAATAAGTTCTATTTTTAATTAGTAGGTGGCGGTTAGCTCTTAATTTATTTTCCCTACTACATCTAGTATAGACTATCTTCAATTTTAATTGTTTCGTTATTCCATGCATATGTTGTGGAAAATTCATCCCACACTCATGCTGCGCATGTTCGTTGTGGGGCTTCTTTTGCTAGAAGCTAAAGAGTCATGACTTCAGGACTTACGCAATAATTTTAGGTCTTAAGCATAAGTGTAGGGTGCGTTAATAACGCACCCTACACTCATAACACTTGACTAAACTATTGCTGTTCAAGCACGGTTACGAAGCAGCAGTTGTTTGAGGTTCCGACCCCGTGGCTCCCGGACAAATGCCAAAGGTAAAAGGGTAGCCAATCGCACCACTGCTGATAGGGCAAATAATGTTGGCAAACCACCGAAGTGAGGCAACTCCGCTAAAAAGCCACCAAACATACTACCTATAGCACCCCCTAATCCTGCTGATGATGCAGCTGCTGCAAAATACGTGGAGGGTTTGTGGGCTGGTGATATCTCGATTTGGATGTTATTGGCACACAGGTCAATGGCTGCCGCAGCTGAACCTGTTCCTAAGAATAAAAGGGGTAGCCAAACCCAAAGAGCGAGAGTTGTTGGGGTGCTGATCCCAAGCCAAAGTAAGGGCATCACGGATAGGAGAATCCCAACCATCACTAGTACTGGACGATTTCCGATCAGGTCAGACAACTTACCCCAGTAGATCAGCGTCAATAAACTTGCGCCAGCCGTCAGACTGGTATAGAGAGTTACCCAATTGCTCCCCCCTTAAAAAAGGGGGACTTTGAGTATTGCTCCCCCCTTAAAAAAGGGGGACTTTGAGTATTGCTCCCCCCTTAAAAAAGGGGGACTTTGAGTATTGCTCCCCCCTTAAAAAAGGGGGACTTTGAGTATTGCTCCCCCCTTAAAAAAGGGGGGCTGGGGGGGATCATAATCTTGCAGAAAACTTTGAAAACACGCCCTAGCCCATAAGCTGATCGCTTACGACAAAACTTACAGATCAAACCTATTAAATACTTTCTAGTCAACCACTAGTTTTCAAAACGGGCATCACAAACGTTACTGGTAGTGGTTGGCTACTAACTAATTTTGGAAATGCTACATCAGACATCATCTGTACCTCGCAGATAGATTTAACAACAACTGACACCATTGGCGGGCATTCTGACTTAGAGGTCACAGACCTCATCACAGCTGCGGGACAGCGCCGGACTTGCACCGGACTTTCCCCGTTACCTCTGGTGAGTGTTCTTCACCAGAACCGATGGAACTTCAGGTACTTTAGCACAATTTGACCTAAATTATTCGTTAAATATTAATTAAGATCTTAATTACGATTAATTAAGTTTAATTAAGTAGTTGCACACAATTAACGTTTATTGATTGCGTCTAGGGGGAGACTGATCCTGTGATTTTGGGTTATCCCTTTTCTCAACATTAGGCAACTGGCCTATTGCCGGGAGAGGGGTAGCATGGTCATCGGGAACGATTTTTGAACCAAATCTTTTAGCGTAAACTTGGGTAAATTCAGCTCCCAAAAAGATAATTTGACAGGAATAGTATACCCAAGCCAATAAAACTACCAGTGAGCCAGCAGCACCGTAACTTGAGGAAAAACTGCTTCTGCCGAGATACCATGACAATAGCCATTTACCCAAGTTAAACAGTAAGGTAGTGATAATTGCTCCCACCCAGACATCCTTCCAGGCAATTTTCACATCTGGCAAGTACTTGTAAACCAGAGCAAACATCAGGCTAAGGATACCAAAGGACACCAGCAAGTCCAGAATTGTCCAGACAAAGTCAAGTTGGTAGAGCCAGAGTAAACCCAGTTCCTTGAGAAATTCGCTCTCATAAGACCTCAAAGCTGATAAGACAGTACTGAGCACAGCAGACAATAGCAGAAAAAGTCCTACACCCAGCACGGTCAGAAACGAAAGAATCCGTTTTTTCAAAATCCCCCATATGCCCCGTCCGGGTTTGAGCTTCACATCCCAAATCGTATTCAAGGCATCTTGGAGTTCGCCAAATACCCCAGATGCACCGAACAACAGCACCACAATACTAATCAAGGAAGCCAACCCCCCACTAGCATCAGGCCGATTGGCATTAGTAATCGCTGTCTGAATAAACTGTGCCCCCTGTTCGCCAACCAATCCTTGGATTTGCCCTACAATCTCGCCTTTAGCCGCCTCTTCCCCAAAAATAGACCCCACAATTGCGATCGCAATTATTAACACTGGCGCTAGGGAAAAAATCATGTAATAGGATAATGCTGCTGCTAGTCGAGATGCGTTATCCTCCTTCCATTCTTTAAATGTTTCCTTAAGCAGTCCTAAAATAGCCTTGGGATTCATCACCATCACTCCTGGACGCGGGTTAATCGGCATCCTTCCAGTTGGAAATGCCGGACAATGCCTGAGAATATTCTAAATTGACAATTGATCGTAGTTAAGCATGATAGCTGACACGTAGTGGGGTAAGGTAATTGGATAAAAACCAATAAAATCTTAAGTTACCCATGATTGGAAATCAATTTGTAAGCAACTTCGTCTCTTCCTTATCCAAACGTGGGAAACTACCAATTAGCTTTGTAATTCATTTGGAAGATGGGTCACTCACCACTATTGGAGAAGAGAAACCGATCTTGGATATATACATCAAAAATCCAGCTGGTCGAAAAGCTTTCATGTCTTTAGACCAATTACTGATAGTGGAAGCTTACATCAAGGGTGATATTGATTTCGAAGGGGACTTAATCAAGGCCATGTCGTTCCAGGAGCTGTTATCCGATCAGCATATTTTGCTAAAGATAGGTCGGCGACTCAAGCCCATCTTACTTGGGCGGGAAAAATGCAATCCAGATTGGATCTCAAAGCATTATGACTCCCATAATATCCAATTGTTCGCTATGGATACCGATTACAATACTTATACTCCTGGGATATATGATAAAGATGAGGATAGCCTAGAGGTTGGAGCTGAACGCAAGTTAGACTTTGCCTTTCAATCTCTTAATCTCAAACCGAATGATTCGGTACTGGATATTGGCTCTGGCTGGGGCGGTTTCCTGCGTTTTGCCGCACGCAGAAATATCCCTGTGACTGGAATTACCTTATCCAAGCACCAAAAACAGTATGTAGAAGATTTAATTGAAAAAAACAACTTTGATGCACAGGTCAAGTATCAAGACTTTTTCTCTTTCCAACCCAGCCATAAATATGATGGTATAGTCATGATGGGGGTAATCGAAGATTTGTCAGATTATCCTCGAGTAATGGGGCGTCTCTTGAACTACCTTAAACCTGGCGGACGAGTATATCTCGACTTTGCCTCACACAAAGAGTCATTTGGCACGCACAGTTTTATTACCAAGTATATCTGGCCGGGAACCTTTCGGATGGTGTATATGCCGGAATTTATCGATGCTGTTAAAGAATCACCATTTGAGATCCAAGCCATCTATAACGACCGTCGCAACTATTATCTTTGGGCTAAGGGGATGTATGAGCGTTGGATGGAAAAAAAAGCAGATATTATCGACAAGTCAAATGAACAAATCTGGCGCACATTCCGGATACTTTTTGCGGCAACAGCGGGTACCATGAACAAATCATCATACGATTCGACGGCCTATCGGGTGGTTTTAGAATTACCCGAGGATCACAAGTCTTTACAATAACTGTGGTCAGACCTAGATTCCTAGCTTAATTTTGAATTGATGGGTCAGCATTCAGCCGTCAGCTAATGGGCTAAGGGCATATGCTTACAACAGGCAGGTAACCATTTGAATAATGCTGAGTTACGTCTGCATGATAGCTGACCACTGACTGCTGACTGCTTGACCCCTGATAGCTGTTGGCGTAGCCTGCGCCTAGCGCATATGCTTACGAAAAGGCTTTTTTACCTGAGGATGACGAGAGGATCTAGTAGACTTTGTTTGAGATATGTTAGTCTTGTTCAGAGCAGAGTTTAGATCTAGGTTGCGAAACGGTGATTGGCACTGATAAATTGATAATAATTTATTTGTTAAAAATTCTGTTATTCTGCCAACCGATAATCTATAATCTGAGATGGCGTCCAACTTTGTAAAGAGAGAAAGCTAGCGTGCTGTCTATTAACTTTAATCCTATTAATTGTTTAGGGGTGCTTGTTGTTGCTCATCTATGCAACGTATTTGTATTGTGGTTTATTCACTTTTTTTTCCATCAAAAATTTTTAGGCATCCCTTTCTATAAAATTCATCTCAATTCTCATCATCGGATAGAATATATGTCTAGTTCCAAATCAGATTACTATTGGGCGGTTAGTGAACATATTATAGCGGCCTTTTGTTACCTAAGCTTCTTGGTCGGATATCATCTACTATTCAGTAGTTGGATAGCATGGACTTTTTGTATTGATGCCCTAGTTGACATAGCCATCATATATTATATTCATAATCAGTATGGAAATAAAGATTCTTGGTTAAATCGATATGCTTGGTTTAAGAAAGATAGACTACTACATAAAATTCATCATAGTTATTACAATGATAAATTCATGCACAGCAAGAATTATGCTTTCGTTGGGCTAATTTCAGGTCATCTTATGGATCGGTTATTTGGAACTTATCAACCCATAAAGAACTTCAAAAAAATAGTCTAAAATGAATCCAATAAGGATTAGTGGCTCATGAACAGGATGTAAAATAACCATGCTCAATTTATTTAATTTCTTTGAAAGCCTATTTCCGGCCATAAAGAAAATAATCTGGAAAGCTATATATAATTTCTTGGCTTGGCGATTCCCCACTAGTGAATGGTTCTTTATGAACTATGGCTATGATAATCCTAAAGACGAGCTGAAGCTTTTACCAGAAGATGAAAAAAACCGTTACTTTATTCATCTTTATGCCCACACATTAGGTTCGGTAGAACTTACCGGTAGGGATATCCTAGAAATTGGATCTGGCAGAGGAGGAGGTAGCGAGTGGATCGCACGCACTCAGAATGTCAGCTCAATGACTGGTCTTGATTTATCCGATAGTGCAGTCAATCTCTGTAACAAAAATCATAAAGTTCCCAATTTAGCCTTTAAACAGGGAGATGCTGAACAATTGCCTTTCCCCGACAAATCCTTTGATATCGTATTAAATGTTGAGTCTTGCCATCACTATCCTAACCTTTCGACATTTCTACAGGAAGTTAAAAGGGTGCTCAGACCTGGTGGGTATCTCTGTTTAGCAGACTATCGAGAGCAAGCGGAGCTTGACGAATTCAAGCAACAGCTTTCAGAGTGTGATTTAGAGTTAATACGTTCGACTAATATTACAGGTAACGTCGTCAATGCTCTTAATTTAACTGACCACCTGAAGCTTAGTATTATGCAACGCTATGTGCCTTGGTTTCTACTTGATATGGTAAAAACCTTTGCGAGTGTAAAAGGCACAGAATTATACAACCGATTCGTTGATGGACGAGTAGTATATATCAGTGCAATGTTGCAAAAAAATGCAGCTACTTAGCTTTAGCTCAAGTAAGCTATCAGCTATAGGAAAGGGAGTAGGGAGTAGGAAACAAAAATTATCACAATTCCTATACGGATCCCTAGATAGCGCGGATAGTGTTTTGAAAAAGTCGCCCTGAATAATTTCCGATCGGGCTAGATCAACCATAGGGAGTCGTTAAAGACTACTATTAGACTACTATGATTTTATTCAGGGAAGTTTGACTATAGTTGCTCTATGCCCGCACTGACCACAAAACCTGCCAACCCTAGCTTTCCCCTCACCGCCGTGGTGGGTCAAGAAGCCATTAAACTCGCCCTCCTCCTCGCTGCTATTGACCCTGGATTAGGAGGGGTTGCGATCGCAGGACGCCGTGGCACAGCTAAATCAGTGATGGCACGGGCAATACACACCCTGCTCCCCCCAATTGAAGTGGTTAAGGGTTCCTTGAGTAACTGTACTCCAGAGGAAGCGTTACAGGAACAGTTACAGGAACAGTTACAGGTTGACCAGTTGAAGGTTGACGGCTCTCCAGATACCGAAATCATTCCAGCTCCCTTCATCCAAATTCCTCTAGGAGTTACCGAAGACCGGCTCCTGGGTTCAGTGGATGTGGAACAATCTGTCAAACAAGGGGAACCGGTCTTTCAACCGGGATTACTTGCCCAAGCTCATCGGGGTGTGTTGTATGTGGATGACATTAACCTCCTTGATGACCAAATTGCTAACCAGCTACTGAGTGTTTTAACGGAAGGGCGGAACCTAATTGAGCGAGAGGGGATTAGTTTCCAACATCCCTGCAAACCAATTTTAATTGCCACCTACAATCCCGACGAGGGACCATTGCGGGAACATTTATTGGACAGAATTGCCATAACCCTCTCTGCTGACGGTGTGTTGGCATTAGAGCAACGGGTGGAGGCAGTAGAACAAGCGATCGCATACGCTAACTCTCCCCAGCAGTTTCTGGAGGAATACCAGGAGGATCTCGATACCCTCAAGACAGATATTATTCTAGCGCGAGAGTGGCTCAAGGATGTTGAGATTACCCATGACCAAATTACCTATCTCGTCAATGAAGCTATCCGAGGTGGTGTCCAAGGTCATCGGGCAGAACTGTTTGCCGTTCGAGTGGCAAAAGCTGCAGCAGCCTTAGATGGTCGTCAGACAGTTAATTCCGAGGATTTGCGTCGGGCGGTGGAATTGGTAATTGTCCCCCGTGCGACTATGGTAGAAACACCACCAGAAGAAGCACCACCACCTCCTCCTCCCCCACCCCCACAAGATCAATCTCAAGAAGAGCAAGACCAAGAGGAAGACAAGGAGGACGACAATGACTCAGAGGAGCAAGAACAGGAAGCTCCGAATATCCCGGAAGAGTTTCTGTTTGACCCAGAAGGGGTGATCCTTGACCCTAGTGTGCTCTACTTTGCTCAGATGGCACAACGGCAAGGTAAGTCCGGAAACCGTAGCATTATCTTTTCAGAAGACCGGGGTCGGTATGTGAAACCGATACTACCGAAAGGGAAAGTAAGGCGGATTGCTGTAGATGCCACCCTCAGAGCTGCTGCACCCTATCAAAAAGCTCGTAGGCAACGTCATCCTAACCGTCGGGTGATTATCGAACAAGGGGATTTACGATCCAAGCGGTTAGCCCGAAGAGCTGGCTCCTTGGTCGTTTTTGTAGTAGATGCGTCAGGGTCTATGGCTCTAAACCGGATGCAATCTGCTAAAGGAGCAGTAATGCAGCTTCTGACGGAAGCTTATGAAAACCGTGACCAAGTCTCCCTGATTCCCTTCCGGGGAGAACAAGCCGATGTGCTGTTACCCCCTACCCGTTCCATTGCTTTAGCAAAGCGGCGTTTGGAGCGATTACCTTGTGGTGGCGGTTCCCCTTTAGCTCATGGATTAACTCAGGCGGTGCATGTGGGCATGAATGCTCAATTGTCTGGGGATATTGGTCAAGTGGTAATTGTGGCAATTACTGATGGTCGGGGCAATATTCCCTTAGCTCGTTCCTTGGGAGAAACTCTACCAGAAGGCGAAAAGCCAGATATTAAAGGGGAATTGTTGGAAATTGCTGCTCGGATTCGAGCTAATGGGGTTCAATTATTAGTAATTGATACCGAGAGTAAGTTTGTTTCTACTGGTTTTGCCAAGGAATTGGCCAAACAAGCAGGTGGTAAGTATTATCATTTACCGAAAGCTACTGATAAAGCGATCGCAGCTATGACTAAGAATGCGATCGCAGATATCACATCTAGGTAAATAGCAAAGGGAAAAGGGAATAGGGAGTGCTCACGGCTGAACGCGCACGCGTGGCCAAACGCGCCCCGCGTGGCCTTTTGGCCAAGGCCAACGGCTGATAGCTGACGGCTTACCTGGGATATTCCTTTGGCGAAAGGGTGTCTAGTTATTGACACTCCCCGGCCTGTTCGCGTAGCCTCTGGCACTGCCAGTAAGGCGCGGGGATTCCTAGATCAACGAGCCGCCTTAAACCACTATGTCCTAATCTTTGACGCCGCCAAAAAAAATAGGCAATATCTAAACCAAAAACCCGTCAAGACCAAGAATCTAGTTCAGTTCATAGTAGACCCAGAGGGCGATTCTTCTTAGGCGTTTGACTACTTGGAGCGGAAGTGCATGTGCATAGTCCGTTTCTCTTCCATTTCGCCTGGTTCCGGTGTGCCCCACCGTACCGTTTTATCTTAAAGCGTGTTTTTCTGGGTTCACACACCAATTTCTGGTTGATGATTGGGTTTTTAAAGAGGATTTTCCCTGCCCTCTGGGCATTACTGTTTTAAGGTCAAGCAGTGGCGGGCTTCTGACCCGGTTGCGCCTCGGTTTTTCAACCTGTACCCTATACTTTTAGTATAGTCTAGCGCTATAAAATGGTCAACCTCTCATCACAAGTTTTTTTTCTAGGCTAAAAGCGCGCTAGTCACTTTCATCTGGGCTCTAAAGAGGCGGAGTTTTCAGTGTTAAGATTCCTAATAAACTTGATAAAATTTGCCCAAAAGATGACCAATTCTTGAATCAAGAACCATGAAACGCCGAAAATTTTTTAGTAACGCTGCGATTGGTGCAGCCAGTACAGCTGCCTTAGCAGCCTGTAATCAAGCTAGTACAGGACCAGTTGCTCAATCCGGCAGTCAGCCTATGGTTCGATGGAAAATGGTGACCAGCTGGCCAAAATCCCTGGATACTATCTACGGAGGAGCTGATACTGTCTGTAAGCGGGTCAGTGCCATGACCAATGGGCGTTTCCAGATTACACCTTTTGCTGCTGGTGAAATTGTACCAGGATTAGAGGTTCTCGATGCCGTCCAACAGGGAACCGTTGAGTGTGGTCATACCGCTAGTTACTACTACGTTGGCAAAAATCCTGCCCTAGCATTCGGCACTAGTGTACCCTTTGGTCTAACCGCTCCACAACAAAATGCCTGGTTGTACCACGGTGGTGGCTTGGAATTGCTCCAGGAACTCTATGCTGACTTTGGCGTGATTAATTTTCCAGCGGGTAACACCAGTGCTCAGATGGGAGGTTGGTTCAAGAAACAAATTAATTCTGTAGCTGACCTGAAGGGATTAAAAATGCGTATCCCTGGATTGGGAGGTAAAGTGATGGAGCGCTTGGGGGTGAATGTCCAAGTATTACCTGGGGGTGAAATTTTCCTTGCCCTAGACCGGGGAGCTATTGATGCTGCTGAATGGGTTGGTCCCTATGATGATGAGAAGCTGGGCTTGTACAAAGCAGCTAAGTTCTATTATTATCCAGGTTGGTGGGAACCCGGACCAACCCTAGAGGTACAGGTTAATAAAAAAGCTTGGGATAAGTTGCCCAAGGACTATCAGGAAATCTTTAAAGATGCCGCCAGGTACGCCAATATCAACATGGGGGCTAAGTATGATGCTTTGAATGGAGTGGCATTGGAACGCTTGATTAAAGCGGGTACTAAGCTGACTCCTTACTCTCAAGACATTTTGCAGGCGGCTGAGAAAGCATCATTCGATTTATTTGAGGAAGATGCTAGCAAAGATCCCAAGTTTAAGAAAGTTTATGAACAGTGGAAAGGGTTTCGCAACCAAGTTTACAAGTGGAATGGCACAAATGAATTGAGTTTTGCTAATTTTGCTTTTTCTAGGAGCTAGAGTGCTATCGCCATCTTAAATTATCTTTTAACTGCTAATTTTGCCTTTGATTGGGAACCAGCCAGTTAACCTAAACAATGTCGATTAGGGAATTTTTACCAAATTTTATCTATGAGGGGTGACACCCCTCGCTACGTTTGTTATATTGAGATCAGTAGATAGATGCACCCTGATGACCTAGAGAGTCTTGAAGACGGCTCTCTTATTTTTTTGGGAAAAATTCAAACCTGAACATACCTAGGGTCAGCTGGTTAGTATTTTTCTCTATGAGGGGTGACACCCATCGCTAAATTTGTTATATTGAGATCAGTAGATAGATGCACCCTGATGACCTAGAGAGTCTTGAAGACGGCTCTCTTATTTTTTTGGGAAAAATTCAAACCTGAACATACCTAGGGTCAGCTCCATGGTTATTTTTACCATGAGGGGTGACACCCCTCAATAAATCTGTTATATTGAGATCAGTAGATAGATGCACCCTGATGACCTAGAGAGTCTTGAAGACGGCTCTCTTATTTTTTTTTGGAAAAGCGATTGGTGCTTTCCCACCAAATAAAAAAGCGCTCCCTTTTTGGAGAGCGCTGTTAGGGGGTACCTTTGTACTCCCCTAGGGGTGATGAGATTAAACTCTTATTAGCCGTTGATAACTGGAGCAGTCAAAGCTACAGGAGTAGCTTCAGCCGCAGCTAGGTCTAGAGGGAAGTTGTGAGCGTTACGCTCGTGCATTACTTCGAAACCTAGGTTGGCACGGTTGAGTACGTCAGCCCAGGTGTTGATCACGTGACCTTGTGAGTCGATGATGCTCTGGTTGAAGTTGAAACCGTTGAGGTTAAATGCCATGGTGCTGATGCCCAGTGCAGTAAACCAGATGCCGATTACAGGCCATGCACCTAAGAAGAAGTGCAAGGAACGGCTGTTGTTGAAGGAAGCGTATTGGAAGATTAAACGACCGA
>NZ_JAAHIG010000290.1:0-11321 GCF_010692305.1 Moorena sp. SIO4G3
GTCCCAGTCAATCGTAAAGTTAGCAACATCAAAGCCAATACCAGCTTGAGCTTGCCAACTACTATCGGGTAAAACCGGAGCCAGCAACTCAATTCCAGCAGTATCTTGAGTATTGAGCATTTGCTCAATACTCACATAACCCGTATCGACAATATGAGTTAATGGTAGCAGTTGACGCTGTTTAAGACCTTGGTGAATCCGATCAGTTACCTGTACATCGGTGGTGGTGGCAACAGTAGTTTCCACATGGGTAATCAAGTGGGGGGCATTCTCACCACAGGTTTCGCTCAGATGTACCTTATAGCCCACCCATTGAGTTTCCCGTTTGCGACTGAATCGGGCTTCTACATCGTAGGGAGAGTGAATTAATTGAGCCGACGGCGGGCTATTGTTGGGTTGACGGAAGTGTACTTGTTGGTCTGCATCGATGTGAAACTGCTGTACCCAAACCTGACGCAACACCTCAACCGCAGGCAAATTTACCAGCCAATCCGGGGCATCGTGATCATATACAGCAGCTAACAGCCTATAACCATCTCTACCAATCGTCTCCCCTAACTGCTGGCGCTCATCGCTAGCCTTGGGCATGTGATAGTCCTCAACCCGACTACCATAGCACGAAAACCACTCTACCGGAACTTTTTCCTGAAGCCATTGCGGTACTGCTACAGCCAGACTATTGAGTGCTGCTCGTAACGTCTCACCAACCACTTCTAGACGATGCATCACCCGAATTGCTGCTAATACATGAGTTGAGTCGCTGCGTTGCACCCCGCCCCCACTCAGCCATCCCCGCTCTTGACATCGTTCCAAAAGTCTCACTAACAGCAACTCTTCGGCTTTGGCTTTCACTAATCGACCTCGAAACTCACTCAATACTGAACTATCGATACCAGGGTCTGCTAAAGGCAAACTTAACGCATATTTCCAATCGATTCGTCCTCGCACTGCTTGGGCTGCTTGAGCATCCGTTAAGTCCTCTATGTACTGCATGACTGTAATCAGCGCTAACCTCCAAGCTGACCATGCCGGTTGCCCTTGCTTTGATGGAAACAAGGCTCTCAACTGCTCATCCTGATATAGAATTCCCAATTCATCCCTGATACTCATTACTATACTCCCTTTGGGAAAAGCTGAGCGAGCAATGGTTGCTGTCTGTGGTGGTATCGGTGCTATTTTCTCAATTCTAAAGCACATTGGGGCAACTCCTCAGTTTGACAACTAATACAATTGTTTCAACTTATAGTTCCACACCAACGACAAACAAAGGATATTTTCCACATCTGCTCACTATTTTGTAAACAAATATTAAGTTCGCCAGCGGTATCAATTTTGGGGGACTTTTACCAGCAAATAGATTCTTGTTCCCCCCAGAATTGGGGGGCTATAGCAGTCCTAAATGATTCGTGAAATATATTGGCCAAAGCAAACGCTATAACCCTTGCCCAGCAACGATTCCACATTTTGCTGATTTTACAAATGATTTAGGATTGCTATAGGGGGGCAAAATTCAGTATCAAAAAACTTTTCAGATATCCTCTAAGCTATATCAACCGAAGTATAGTTGACTATGGAAATGTCACTTATCCAGAAAATTTATACTAAAGCTATAGCCAGCTGATCTGTTTTAGCTTGCTCTGATAGTATAGGGATGCGTTTAGAAATTGTGAGAATTTTTGATCCAAAATTGCCTGCTCTCCACTCCCTGCTCCCTGTTCTGTTGTTAATCTCACTCCCCGCGCCGGGACCCCAAACTCTTTACTCTACCGATACTGCCACGCCCGCATTTTACCGGGATTCATCAATCCATAGGGATCAACTATTTCCTTAAATCGCAACTGTTCCATATCAACGGTTTTCATACCCCCATCTTCTAGGATGTAGGTGTGGGGATTAGCAATCATAGCGCCATACTCTTCGTGATAGCGAATAATCTCATTTAAACGGTCTTCAGAACTATACCGAACGATTTGTAGTCCCACTGGTATGAGTTGTCCTGCTACTCGCATGAATTCTAAATGCATGATCACTTCATCCCCAAAGTGCTCATACATATGCTCCACCTGCTCCAGATTTACAAATGAGGTTTGTAAATAGGTGAGGCTGGGATCAACACTACGGGCGTGTAAGGTGGTATGATTCCAGGTGAACTCTGCTAGGCTAACTCCCTTGCTGGCTTCTAGGGCAGTCTTCTGGTAAGTGACCTCTCCACCATACTCCCGAACTAAATCCTGGAATGGCTCTAGGGAAGATTCCGCTATCATCAGCAAGGCACAGTGCTTAGCTTCGGGAAGGTAGTTGCTCAGAGCGGCAAAGTAGGATGGAATTGGCCAAGCGTGAATGCTAATCAGTTTCTTAATCAAGCCATCGGCATCACCTAAGGCTTGACCAAATCTAGCGGCAGTCATAAAGTCATCAAAGACTACAATCACTTCAGCCCAAGGATAGACTGGTCCTAAGGGTATTTCTAATTCGGTGATAATGCCATTGGTGCCATAGGCGTGATTGACCTTCTGCACCTGATCTGACCGTAATTCGATTACACGGGGCTTGTCTTCGAGGGTGACGACTTGGACAGCATGAAGATTTCCGCGATCGCGTAATACTCCATAAGTAATGGAACCAATGCCGCCACTGCCGCCACCAATAAATCCACCAATCGTAGCAGTGCGATAGGTAGACGGAGCCATGCGCAATTCCCAGCCAATTTTATGAGCTTCTTTGTCAAAGGCGGCTAGCTTGACCCCTGGCTGAACAGAGGCTAAACCCGGTTTAATCCAGTTAATCTGATTCATACGGGTAGTATCGAGAATCAGACCACCGTTGAGGGGGATACACTGACCATAATTACCAGTCCCTGAGCCTCTTACGGTTAGGGGAGCTTTGTACTTAACGCAAACCCTAGCTATTTCCAAGACTTGCGCCACCGTAGTCGGACGAACTACGATATTCCCCCGTTTATCCTTAAGCTGGGATTCCAGTACCGGACTGAAGTGGTAGTAGTCTAGGGATAATTTAGCGACTTGGGTCGGGTCATTAATAATTTCTATTCCGGTAAGTTCCGAGGCTAGGGAATTCCAGTCAATAGCTTGGGGGGTTGTCATCAGAGGTGTGGCAAGTGTGGGCAGTGGGGGAAGTGTGGGGAGATTTTGATTAAGGGTAATTATCCTGAAATGATATCAGATCAAGTTGGTTGATCAGGCTCGGAGGCTCAATCACGAGGCTGATCTAATTTGCGCATCGGCGCAGGCTACGCCAACTAGGTTTCTTTAAGCTGACAGCTGACAGCTGACAGCTGACGGCATATAACAATCCGCATAAAAGTAGCACCACCTAAGGATATATAGTAAGAAACTACCAAGTGGCTGATTTTTCGATGGGTACTTACTCTACTATTCCTGTATTCTGTCTCAAGCTCGCTAGTGCTACCTTACTCTGCCTGCTCTCACCGATCCTAGCTCCAGAAACTCTCGGAGTTGCTCCAACAGTGGCACAAACGACTCCAGACCAAGCCACTCAAGCTGAGCAGTTATTCGATCGGGCAAGGTCAGAGTTTGTTAAAGGTCAGTTGCCTCAAGCATTGGATAGTTATCAACAAGTATTGACGATTTATCGGGAATTGGGAAACTCTTCCGGTAAAGCTAAAGCTCTTAATGGCCTTGGACAAGTTTACAATCTATTATCTCAACACACCAAAGCCCTGGAAGCATTGCAAGAAGCTCTGAAAATCCGGCAAGGTAATGGGGAGCGAAAGGAAGAAGGGGAAACCCTGACCCATATCGGAACAGTTTATTCAAGTCAAGAAAACTATCCTAAAGCTCTAGAGTTGTTGGAGCAAGCCCTAACTATTAACCAAGAAGTAGGTAATCAGCTTGGGATTGGTTATGCACTGGTTAATATTGGCTCAGTTTACTCCTCCCAAGGAGAGTATGACAAAGCCTTAGATAGGTTACAGCAAGGTTTGAGTATTATCAAAAAAGTAGCTAAGACTGGCAAAAGCGATCGCATTTTCCCACGCTACTATCAAGCGGAAACTCTGATTGTATTCAGCTCAGCTTACATCAGGTCAGGGAAATTGAACCAAGCTGGGGAGTTTCTTGAGCAAGCTCATGCCCTGAGTCGAGAAGAAGGTTATCAATTAGGAGAAGGTCTAGCCCTGACCTTGAAGGGAGCACTCTATACCAATCAAGGGAAATTGGATCAAGGGCTAGAAACCCTGGAGTTGGCATTAGCCATTACTAAACCAACTGGTTTTCGGGGATTAGAACAGAATATTCTATTTTGGATTGGAGGGATTTACAACCAGAAACAAGAGTATCTCAAAGCCCTAGAGGTTTACCAGGAATCCTTAGGGATTCGGCGAGAATTGGGTAAGCGTAAGCTGGAAGGGATTGCGCTCAATAATATTGGCTTGGTGTACGATAACCAGCAACAGTATGACCAAGCCCTAAACTATTATCAGCAAGCTTTAGCTATTCACCGGGAAGTTAAGAATCAAGTAGCAGAAAGCACTACTCTTGGTAATATTGCTACACTTTACCAAAAGCAAGAACAGTATGACCAAGCCATTGACTATTATCAGCAAGCTTTAGCTATTCACCGGGAAGTTAAGAATCAAGTAGCAGAAAGCACTACCCTTGGTAATATTGCTTACCTTTACCGTAAACAAGAACAGTATGACCAAGCCATTGATTATTATAATAAAGCTTTAGCTATTCACCGCGAACTCGAAAATCAAGTTCAGGAATGGATTACCCTTACTAATCTTGGAGAGGTTTACTATAAACAAGGAAAGTATCAGCAAAGCATAAACTATTACCAACAAACCTTAGCCATTTCAAAAAAACTTGAAAATATCACGGGAGAAGGTGCAAATCTTTGGGGGATTGGGCAAGCTTATTATGCATTGGGCAACCATGACCAAGCCATAGACTATCACCAACAAGCCTTAGAGATTTTTCGAAAACTTGAAAATCGCTCCGTTCAAGCAACTATCCTGGGAGGGCTTGGACTAGCTCAAATCAGCCAAGGAAACTATCAGCAAGCCCTAGAGTCTTATCAGCAAGTCCTAGCCATTGCCCGAAAAACCCAAGATTCCTCTCAAGAAATAACTGCTCTGATTTTTATTGGGCAAGTTTACGAATCTCAGGGTAAATATGACCAAGCCCTAGATTCCTACCAGCAAGGTTTGGTTATTGCTAAAGACATTGATGACCATAAAAATCGTGCAACCCTCCTCAATAATATTGGGGGAGTTTACAGCAATTGGGGAAAGTACAACCAATCCCTAGATTACTACCAGCAATCCTTAACCATTAGCAAAAGGTTAGACGACTCCATCGGAATTGCGGCTCAACTCAACAACATTGGATTGATATATGACAACCAAGGGAAGTATAGCCAAGCTCTAGACTATTATCAGCAAGCTTTAGCCATTAGCCAAGAGCTTGGCGATCACGGTCGTGTACGTGTTGCTACTAATTTCAATAATATTGGGGGAGTTTACCATAGTCAGGGTGAGTATGACCGAGCATTAGAATACTTCCAGCAAGCTTTAGCTATTTTTAAAGAAATTGGCGAGCGCTCAGGGGAAGCTACTACCCTTAATAATATTGGATCAGTTTACGATAGTCAGGGTGAGTATGACCGAGCATTAGAATACTACCAGCAATCTCTAGCTATTTCTCAAGAAATTGGCGTACGCTCCCAGGAAGCTAGTACCCTCAATAATATTGGAGAAGTTTACAGCAGTCAGGGTGAGTATGACCGAGCATTAGAATACTACCAGCAATCTCTAGCTATTTCTCAAGACCTAGGCGATCGTTCCAATGAAGCCAATACCCTTAATAATATTGGAGAAGTTTACAGCAGTCAGGGTGAGTATGACCGAGCATTAGAATACTTCCAGCAAGCTTTAGTAATTCTAAAAGACCTAGGCGAGCGCTCAAGGGAAAGTACTACCCTCAATAATATTGGGGGAGTTTACAATGCTCGGGGTGAGTATGAGCAAGCAAAAGAATACTTCCAACAAGCTTTAGCTATTTTTCAAGATTTAGGCGAGCGTTCCCAGGAAGCTGTTACCCTCAATAATATTGGGGGAGTTTACTATGCTTGGGGTAAGTATGCTCAAGCAAAAGAATACTACGAGCAATCTCTAGCTATTTCTCAAGACCTAGGCGTACCCTCCCAGGAAGCTAGTACCCTCAGTAATATTGGGTCAGTTTACAATAGTCAGGGTGAGTATGACCGAGCATTAGAATACTTCCAGCAAGCTCTAGCTATTTCTCAAGAAATAGGCGAGCGCTTAGGGGAAGCTAGTACCCTCGGTATTGGTTCAGTTTACAATAGTCAGGGTGAGTATGCTCAAGCATTAGAATACTTCCAGCAATCTCTAACTATTTTTAAAGACATTGGACACCGTTCAGGGGAAGCTATTACTTTGGTCAGGATCGGAAGCGTTTACAGTAGCTGGGGAGACTATGCCAAATCCTTAAACTATCATCAGCAATCTCTAAAAATTAGTCAAGACATTGGTAACAAGGGAGGAGTTGGTGAGACTCTCCACAATATCGGAACAATTTATAGTAACCAAGGGGAGTATGACCGAGGTTTAGAATACTTACAGCAATCTCTAGCTATTTTTAAAGACATTGGCTACCGTTTAGGGGAAGCTAATACCCTGGGCAACATGGGAATAGTTTACAGTCACTGGGGAAAGTATCCCAAAGCCCTAGAATATGCTCAAAAAGCCCTAGCCATTCGTCAAGACATAGGTGACCAGGCTGGTATTGGCACCACCTATAACTCTATAGGGGGAGAATATCTGGGTTTGGGAGATTATCCCCAAGCCTTGGACTACTTCAACCAAGCTAATGCCATTTTTACCAAAATTGGGGCGAAGGAAGGGATTGTGCAAACCCTAACTAACATCGGAGAAGTTTACCAAAAACAAAAACAATATCCGAAGTCTCTCCAATTCTATCAGCAATCCTTGGCTATTTCTCAACAGATTGGTCATCGCCTATATGAAGCTATAGCCCTGAATCGGATCGGAAGAGTTTATGAAGAACTGGGAGAGTATACTAAAGCCAATGACTATCATCAGCAAGCCTTAGAAATTAATCAAAAAACTGGGTTCAAAGCCGGGATTAGCGATACCTTGTACCATATGGGAATAGTTTACACTAACCTAGAAAACTATCCCGAGGCTTTAGCAGCTTATCAACAAGCCTTAGCCCTTTCCAGAACTCTTGGCACTCGCTTAACGGAAGGGAAAATTCTGGCTGGTATGGGTAAGTTGTATGATACCCAAAACCAATCGGAATTAGCGATTACCTTCTTCAAACAATCCGTTAATGTCCGAGAAGGGATCCGCAAAGACTTAAAGGTTCTGCCCATTGAACAACAACAATCCTTTACCAATACTGTTGCCGAAGACTATCGCCGCTTAGCTGATTTATTGACCCAACAAAATCGCAACTTAGAAGCCCTACGGGTGCTGGATTTACTGAAAGTGCAGGAGTTGCAGGATTACCTCAGTAATGTGCGAGGGGATGATAATACCGTTGATGGCATTACAGAACTGACTGAAGAACAGGAAATCATCAAAGGTACCCAACCGATTATCGACCAAGCCATTGCCCTGGGTCAAGAACTCAGTGAACTAGAAACTATTGTTAGGGATAAGCGCACCCAAACCCAGCAACAGCGAATCATTCAACTTAGGAAAAATCAAGCCCAGCTCACCAAAGACTTTCAAAATTTCCTCAACAGTCCAGAGGTAGAAGCTCGCTTGGCAAAATTGAGGGAAACTACAGAAGCAGAAAACTTAGACCTAAAGAAGTATGCTAAACGATTGCAAGAGCAACTCCAGCAATTGGAACAGGATGCGGTTATTCTCTATCCCCTAGTATTAGATGACCGTTTGGAATTAGTCCTAGTCACCCCTTATGCTCCCCCGATTCGCCGTACGGTTAAGGTAAAACGGAAAGACCTGGAAAGAGCGATTAAAAACTTCCGCAGACTCCTTGCCAGTCCGATCCGTAATGCCAGACCTCCTGCTGAGCAATTGTACGACTGGCTAATTAAACCGATTGAAGCCGACTTAGCCAAGGCAAATGCCAAAACTATAATTTATGCGCCTGATGGCAAATTGCGCTATATTCCCCTCGGGGCGTTGTATGATGGCGAGCAATGGCTAATTGAGCGGTTGAGAGTTAATCAGATTACTGCTCTGAGCCTAACATCCCTAGACAATAAGCCGACACCACAGTTAGACGTTTTTGCGGCAGCGGTCACCAAAGCCCATAAAGGCTTTTCGGCCTTACACTATACCCAACCGGAAGTAGAGAGTCTGGCAGAAACCTTTCCCAACACTAAGCTATTCATCGATAAACAGTTTCACGGGGATACCATTTATCAGATGAATGACTATTCCGTAGTGCATCTAGCTACCCACGCTGTGTTCAACAAAACTAAACAAGATTCATTTATTCTGTTTGGTGATGGCAGTCTCGTTACCCTGACCCAGGTAGAAGAAAAATGGGATTTGTCCAATGTAGATTTAGTAGTGCTCAGTGCCTGTCAAACCGGCTTAGGGGGAGAATTGGGGGATGGCAAAGAAATCCTCGGTTTTGGTTATCTGATGCAAAATGCTGGTGCAGATGCTGCGATCGCATCCCTGTGGACAGTGGATGACCAGGGTACCCAAGCCTTGATGACTAAATTTTATCAGGTCTTGAAACAGGAGAACGTTACTAAAGCGGAAGCTCTCCGACAAGCTCAAATTGCTTTAATTACCAAAGTAGAGTATGGTTTGGATCATCCCTTTTATTGGGCACCGTTTATTTTAATTGGCAATGGATTATAGTAAACTTTAGCATGCATGCCTTGTGCCTAAAGCCCTTGCCCGTAGCGCTATACAGAAAAAGCCTAGACCCAAAAGCTACCTTCCCATGGATCAGGCTTTTTATTCTGTCCTCAAGGCCAATTTCCCTGGTTGATTTGGCTTATTTCAGTTTGCCTAAACTCCAGGTCTAATCAAAAGGGGTAATGGGAATATAAACCAACTCTGCCCCCAAGAACTCTTCCGCACTGGGAGCACGAACCCCCTTCGCACCCTTCTGCTTAAGTTGCAACACTAAAGACACTTTTCCATCCTTCAAAACCCTCTCCGGCAGGGGAATCGTGTAAACTCCCGAAGGCTGGCCTGGCCTCACCCCAAAAGGAGACACCGTCCCTAGAATTCTACCATCCATCGACCGCACCACAATCCTGGCACCGCGAGGTAGAACCCCCGCAGAGATCCTTACTCTGACTGCCTCATCGTGAGCTGGAGTGCGGGGCAACGAGAAGGTCACCTGCCCCGCCAAATCAGCAGCGTGGGCATATTGAATGCCTCCCGCAATCAACAGACATAGACTGGCAAAAATTACTAAAGTAAAGCGCTTCAGCATCATTTCCATAACAGTAGTGTCCTAGAAGGTTTTGATCGTCAAAGATTCAAAGGTTGCCACAGATTCAAAGGTTGCCTTTAAGGAATCCCGGCTGATCGTCTTCCTATTCGGCACAATGTCTACTTCTAAAAGCTGATCTTGATCTAGATCTAGTTTATTCGTCTTAGCCAAAGCCTTCAATGCACGAGTCAGTGGAATGGTGAAGGTTACAGGATCCCTGTGGTGGGGTGTGCCGAAAAACTCCAAAGCTCCTACAAAGTTAGTGTTATCTAACTCAATATTGTCTTGTCCTTTCGGGGAATTGACTAAAACGTTAAACCTAACATCCCGCGCATTGGCTGGAGGCTGAATTGTAATTTCAGCGACAAGATTGGATCCATCGATCTCTCCCACAGCGGTTCGAAGGATCTCCTTAGGAAGATTAACATTGCTCTTGGATAACTGCTTGAACTTCAACGAGCGACCGATGACTTCACCAGAAACAGGTTTTAGAGCAGAAACACCTTTTACATAGGTCTTTACCTTCTTGTGTGCTGAAACCACCTCCTCACCAGAGCCAGGCTGATAGACATAATTGAAGTCGCAAATGTTAGCATAATCCCCCGCCGTATTCGCCTGAACTTCATTACCCTTGTCATCAATGAAAAACAGGAAGGATTCTGCTTGCCATTTGGCTAGTTCTTCACCTTCAGGTAGGGTCGGCAAACTCAATTTTTCTTGCTTACGGGTCCACACATCCCATAGCCGATCTATATTGCAATGATGCATGAAGAAAATCGGATCGACAGGGGACAGAAAGTTTCCCATAAAACCACCGATGTTGTTGTGGACGAGGTTATGGGGTTGACCCTCAAGAATGGCGAAACCAGTCGTTTGGCTATGGTACCTGGCGACTGTACTACCGAAATCTATGAAATTGCTGGGAGCAAGAGCAGACTTGATAGTCTCAAGTGACACTGCTGTCTGGGTCTCGCAGTCTAAATAAGGATTCTCCTGGGTTATCCTACGAGCTGCGTCGGAAGGGTAGAACATCGGAGCCTCTGGGTTTTCTATAGCTTGCCAAACATCATCAATTGAGAAGTATCCACGCAATTTCTGTTGACATAATTGATTGTCAGTTAGGGAGTTCCAAAAATCACTCATGGGATTTTCGAACTCTGCCTTGAAAGTGCTGTAGCTGGAAATAAAGGCTTCATGGGAGGGATTGAGTACCCCCTTAAAAAATTTCTTTGGAATATAGCGTTCTTGAGTCCAATCCCAATAGGGCAAAGCAAAATCGGGGTCGCCACTGAGTTTGCGGCAGGTTTTCTCAAACCAACCAAGATAGCCTCGGTGCCAGGGCAGGAACCACCAGTTACCGTGGGGGCAATCAAGGAGATGAATAAAGGCGTTGCGGTACCAGTTCCGAGGATCGGAGGGCGGCAGCTCCAACATTGCTTTGATTGCTTTTTTATAACTCTTCAGGGGTGCTGATGGATCTGATAAGTTGCGGCGGATATAGGTGGTTGTTTGGGCAGAGGCCTGTCCTATGGGCAATGTTGATGCCAAGAGGATACTGCCTGTACCAACAAGAAAACTTCTGCGGGAAAGTCCTGTTAAATCCTTGTTATCTGTCATGACTCTAATGAGATAGTTACAAGTGAATTACAAGTTGTCATTTGACATCTTGTCATAATACTACTACATATAGCTATTTCATATGAGTCATAAAATATAGTGGCCTTAGTCAACGCTATAACTGTTAACCAAGCCAGATAGGTTTTGGTGATCGCTATAGTAGGAATTAAGAAAAGCAAAAGGGTATCCCCCCTTATCTCCGGAATATCGGGGGGCAAGCTTGCATGTAAAAGAGGGCAAACATGAAAC
>NZ_JAAHIG010000291.1:0-11291 GCF_010692305.1 Moorena sp. SIO4G3
TACATCCAAGCCCCCTAAATCCCCCAATTCTGGGGGACTTTTACAAGCAAATTGACTCTTGTTCCCCCCAAATTTGGGGGGTTAGGGGGGCAAAAATCAGTATAAAAAAACTTTTCAGATATCCTCTAAGGGCATTGCTGATTCTGGCTATGGTTTTCCCAATTCTGGGGGTAACAAAACTTTCAAAGTCCCTCAGAATTCGAGGAGCAACGGGGGCTTTAATAAAACTAGATTATCGCGCATTTATTCCTTAATTCAGGAACGCCAAAACTATGAGATTTATCAGCCCAAAAATAGATTATGTCTTCAAAAAAATATTTGGTTCCAAAGAAAGTAAAAATATATTAATTAGTTTCCTTAATGCTATTATTTACAATGGCGAACCAATCATTCAATCTTTAACCATTATTAATCCCTATAATCCCGGTCAAGTGTTGACTTTAAAAGACACTTATTTGGATGTAAAAGCAGTGTTAGCGGATGGAGAAGTTGTCCTAATTGAAATGCAAGTCTCATCCATCACTGGTTTTAGCAAACGGGTACTTTATAATATGGTGAAAGGATATGTTAATCAGTTAAAAACAGCAGAGGACTATATTCGTCTTAAACCTGTTATAGCTGTCACAATTACGGATTTTATTTTGTTTGACGAAACTAAGCAAATTATTAATCAATTTGTGTTTCAAGAAAAAACCGAAAAGTTTGAATGTCTGGAAGAGGAATTGCAGTTAATATTTATAGAATTACCGAAATTCCAGAAAAAACTATCAGAATTAGAGACTTTAGCCGATAAATGGATTTATTTCCTCAAAGAAGCTTCTAGTCTCGATAATATTCCTCCTTCTTTAGGAGAAGTATCAGAGATAGAATCAGCTTTAAATCTTGCTAATCAAGCTGGTATGACTCCAGAAGAATTAGAAATTGCCGATCGCCGTGCTATGGCATTACAAGATGAAAGAGGAAAACTAACTTATGCTGAAGAAATAGGCAAAGAAATAGGCAAAGAAATAGGAAGAAAAAAAGAAGCGATCGCCTTAATCATTCGTCAACTGAAAAAGCGTTTTGGGGAAATTGATACAAAAACCATTAGCAAAATAGAAAAGTTAACAATTGAAGAGTTGGAAAATTTGGGAGAAGACTTCTTAGATTTCAATAACATAACGGATTTAGAAAATTGGCTTAACTAGCATTCAGCGATGCAGTCGCTCATGGGGGAAACCCCCTTTGGCGGCGCTGCATCCCGGATATAGCGTTCATAGGACTCATGAGGTACACATTATTTTTTACCTGTTCTCTCTTCCCTTCCCCTCCTGGGAGGGGTTAGGGGTGGGTTCCTCTTCCCTGCTCCCTGCTCCCGTCTTGATGCAAAGCGCGAGTGGGGGAAACCACGGCAAAGCGCTCATGGGGGGAACCACGGTAGTCGCTCATGGGGGGAACCCCCTTTGGCGGCGCTGCCTCCCCAAGACCGCGCTGCATCGCTGGTGGTAGTTTTCCGGCTAGTGCTTGAGCCTAACTGAAACAGGCTCGGGTTCGACTTGGCCAGGTTGCTCTCTTAAGAAATCTGTTCCTCTGTCTCATTGATAGGGATAGATTGAAAATATTCTTTGAATTCTTGATGGTAGAACTGGTATCCACCACCAATTCTCTTCATAAAAGTAAGTTCTCTAGCATACTCAAGAAACCTTACATAGTCGATGGGGATGCAATCATATCTTACAAGAACTAATCGCAAAGTATAATGGAACATGTAAGAGCGGCCACTACTATGTGCTAAGCTAGCAACCAATCCGGTAATCAGGGAAAAACATAGTCCAATAATGAGCATAATCAGATCTATTTTATCAATAAAAAAAATAATTATCGTATAAACTATATAAATGCTGAATGCACTAATTATTGTAATTTTTAAAGCCAGATTAAATAAGTCCCGAATACCTTGATTGGGTTTTGCAGTTTCATTGGTATTGCTCTCTCTTACAAAGCTAGCATTGATGCTCCAACTTACGAGAGTAACTATTCCAAAAAAAGGCCCCCAAATCAGTCCAATAGTCACAGCCTCAGTTAACTTATATTGGAAAATAGTTGGCATTATTGCCAAACAACCAAAGAATATACTTATCCCTATTCCTATTACAGACCTTATAGTTATAATAGAACTAATATTTTTTATAATCTCCTGCCAATATTTTTTTATAGAAAATTTATTTAATGGGACATATATTTCAATTTTTTTTTCATGGTAATTTTGATAATAGTTAACTACTGAAGTACTAATAAATCCCTGAATTATTCCGAACAACAGTCCCTTTTCGAGAGAGCTTTCCGTTTGTGGGGATAAATGTAATATATAGTAGTGAAGGATAGCCCCATAAGCTGCTCCAAAAAGAAGTCCAAAAAATATACAATTCCACCAAAATACTAAATTTCGATAAGTTTTTTTCTGAGATTGATCCAAGCACTTAGGCTGCATTTCCTCAATCAGAAAGGTTGATGACTCCATATGTTGGGCCAGCCACTTTAACCAGCGCTTCACCTCATATTCGTCATATTTCAGCCACCTTAACCAGGGCCTAATCGGTCTTTGCCTGAAGTTTTGAAAGCTCTGCTTAACATAGGCATCGATCAATTCTTGACGACCCTGTTCTAAATCACCCGTACTAGAAACATTTTTTATTTCTAGTTGAGTCATTATATTAAGCATCAAGGGCGTACGGGCTAAGTCTTGTAGTAGATTATTGTGTTGGAGCACTTGTTGTAGAGCTCTTCCTTTTTGGCCATGGCTGGCTAAATAGTCCTTAATCTGTTCCTCTTGCAGAGGTTGAACCTGAAAATAGGTTGTCTGAACAAGATTTAAGAGTTTATTAATTAAGAGTTTATTAATTAAGAGTTTATTAATAATATTTACATAGTCTTGTCTGCGGCAAGAGACCACAATATGTGTATCAGAATATTGATCAATAAAATTACTAATCTCCCTAACACAGTCTGACTGATGTCGCTCTTTTACCTCATTAAGACCATCTAAAAACAGGATCATATGCTCTTCTTCAAGCAAAGACTGGGCTAATCTTTTGTTAATTCTATAGTTAGTCCTTAGTTCCTTAATCAGCCAATCATAAAGGGAAAGGGATTCTTCCTTATTATTCCAACGGGATAAGTCAAAATAAGCTGGGAGATTAAAATTAACATTATTGACATTATTTATAGCATTTTGATAATAGATTTCTGCTAGCTTTAACAAGGCTGTCGTTTTACCTACTCCAGGCTCTCCCAGAATCCATCGAACTGGTAGTTTTTCGCTGAATAAAGCTGGGATAGTATCTATATCATTAGAGCTTTCATAGAAGTCATATTTATCATTTGGCTGGATTAGATTTAGTTTCTTTAGTTGAAGGCTAATTTCGTTTCTAAGTTGGATTATGTTAAATTGGTTTGTGAGGAAATAATCAAATTTTTTTAAGAACTTCGACCGCTCCTTCTGCAAGTTATCTTCCTGCTTAGAGGAGGGATTTGGTTGTGTGTTGTTTAGTTCCTGTCTAATTTGTTGAAGCAACCTATCTATTATTTCCTGCTGGTCGATGCCTACATCTTTACTAATCTCTTCCAATAGGGCACACAGTGCTGGCTGACCAGGCGAAATTTCGCCGAAGCGTACCAGTTTTATGACCATCTCAGGGATGAAATCATTGACAGCTCCAGTCAAGACCAGACGATCCAACACAGCTGAATCCATGCCTAACGCCCGTTGTAAATATGCTTGACGCTCACCAGCAGTTCTCATATGGGGTCTAAGTAGGTCTAATAATTCATGTTCTGTTGCTCTACTTATTGTCATTGCTCAACTACCCCTCCAATCCAGCATAAATATTGGACGCGTTCTTCTCTAGGTCATGCAACACAGCGATCATACTCGTGCCTTCATTTCTTAAGTAACTTTGTGTTGTTCCCGGTTCGACTAACCTGCCGCCGCTGTGGTGAATGGCAACTACCTGAAAAGTATCGTCAAACACAGGGGAACCTGACGAGCCAGGTAGGGTACTAGTGGTATATTGCACTAGGCTGGCATCAGCATAGGCGACGAAGTTATTCTGCATGGAAATTTTCTTGAGGTGTCCACCCGGATGCTGAATAATTGCCACGCGGTCATCTCGCCGCATTTGGTTACTCTTGAGGACAAGGGGAATGCCAAAGGGGGGCAAGTCTTTCAGAGATATAACCGTATAGTCTAATTGAGCATTCGTGTAAAACCCATCCTCCGGTAAACCCTGAACCGTCTGTGTTTCGCACTCCCTACCATTGATATCCAGTTGGTAATTGAAAGTATATTCGGTCTGTTGAGCCTCCTCTCTACTAGCGATGACGTGATTGTTAGTCATCAATAGATTCCGTGAAATCATGAAACCGGTACCTGTCCCATTTGGAGTACGCAAATGAACTACAGCTTTTGCCGCCTCCAGAGCCAGATTCAAAATGTAAATATCGCGTAAGGTATTTTCTCCAATAATCTTTTCTTGTACATCAGCCATACTACTTGCTTGCCGCCATTGGTCAATCAAGCGGCTGGGACTGACAGGGACATCAAGGGGATACTTATCAAATAGCTCCCGAATGAAATCTGAATCTTCATCCCCTCTCAACAGCTGAATGTAGTTGAGGAAGACGCTTAGGGCTTCTTTTCCGTAAGCGACCTGTCCAAACTGTGACAAGAACCTTACTACTTCTACAGAAGCTAACATCGGGGCACCATCCAAATCTAGCCGTGCTAGGATCACATCTGCCTGGGGTACACCCTCCAAAGCCCCTGCAACCAAACGTCTGCGATCGCGCACGTTGGCAAACTCGGGTAAATTCTGAACAATACGGGTTAGTTGTCGGAAGTCAGCTTGTTGAAGCGTAACGGTCATAAGCTTACCTAACCTCTTCAATCAAACATTGATTATTTTTTGTATTTACGTATTTTCACTTATATATAATGGTACTGGTAAAAATGTAAGTAGCCCTGGGTAGCCAAGCTCATTTATGTAACATATTATGAAGGAGCGTGCCTTGAAGGGAAATCTGAATCGTTATGCGTGATCAGCTCGTTTTTATCTGGGTTGTAAACGCAATTCTTGCAGGAATTGGCAAAAGGCAAGAGGCAAAAGGAACCCACCCCTAACCCCTCCCAGGAGGGGAAGGCAAGAGGCAAAAGGCAAGATCAATAACTTAGTTTCAATGCCAACTGCTCTATTCCCAGATCCGCTGTTACCTGTTCCCTAAAAAAACCTAATTTTGTACTTAATCAATTCGCCAATTGCTATAGTTGCTATGGTAGTATAGGGTTTGTATTTGAGATGTAAACCTAGAAGGTCTTTTTTGATTTTCCAATAAAACTCCGGATCTATAACCGCTCTTGCCTTTTGCTAGCATGCCTCTTGCCTTTTTGGGAAATACGTGTGTTTACAACCTAGATACAAACGCCCTTATAATTGCCCGAAGGGAAGCAGCGAAGCTGATCGCAAAAATATAATTATGATCGACACTTATGATATTGTTGTGGTTGGTGCTGGTCCAGTGGGATTAGCCACTGCCATTGGCTTACAGCAGCGAGGTATCTCTAATTTTATAGTCCTTGATCAAACTCGTGACTTTCGTCGAGTTGGTCAGGTGATCGATCTTCTGCCTAATGGATTAAAAGCGCTTAACTACATAGGGCATTCTGCTTACGAAGCCGTTCAAAAAACGGGTATGGAGTTTTTGAAGAAAGCGCAAGCCAATCAAAATCCCGAAACAACCATCAGCAAACAAAAACTACCTAAGACTTCTCCTCAATGGGTTGTCAAAAATTTTAAGGGAGAGCCAATTCATTCTTTTCCTATTAGCTATGAGAGTTGGTTTAAGGATTATGGAGAGGGTCGAGTCTCTATATCTTGGTACGATTTACAGACCACTCTCAGAAACCAACTTCCCGTTGAACAGGTTAAAGCGAATCATCGTTGTATCAATGTTGTTGATGAAGGAAACACCGGATATGTTCGGCTAGATTTTGTTTCTGATGCAGCCATAGAAGCAAATCCCTATGCTCATTGGTCAAACAGACAGAACGATGAGGATACAGTCTCCTTCAATTCAGAGCATAGTGGCCAACAATTTCAAAAAAAATCAATCCGGGCTAGGCTAGTTGTTGCTGCAGATGGGATAAACTCTACCATTCGTCGGATTGTTTATAAAGGATCTAAACGCTGAAAACCCCGCGTCTTTAGACCGGGGATGAAAGCGAATAGCGGCTTTAGCCGCCTAGAAAGAAGATCGAGACAATAGTTGACACTTTAGTCTGACAGCGCTAGACTAAAAGAGTCGCAGTCAAGGTCGAAACTGATGATTATTCTAGAGTTCAAAGCAAAAGGGAAAAAGCATCAATATTTTGCTATCGATGAAGCTATCCGGACTGTAAAGTTTATTCGCAACAGTTGCCTCAGGTACTGGATGGATAACAAAGGAGTTAACAAGTTTGACCTTAATAAATACAGCGCAGTCCTTGCTAAAAAATTCCCCTTTGCTAATGAGCTGAACTCTACTGCTCGTCAGTCTAGCGCTGAAAGGGCATGGTCATCCGTTGTGCGATTCTTTGATAATTGCAAGAAAAAAATACCTGGAAAGAAAGGGTTTCCCCGCTTCCAAAAACACTGTAGATCTGTTGAGTACAAACAGTCAGGATGGAAATTGTCCCCTGACCAAAAGTCAATAATATTCAGTGACAAGAAAGGGATAGGAAAACTCAAGCTCAAAGGCACCTGGGACTTGTGGCGCTTCGACAAAAAGCAAATTAAGAGAGTTCGGATAGTCAAAAGAGCTGATGGTTATTATGTTCAGTTCTGCGTCTCCGTTGACGTAGTCGAAGAACTGGAGCCATCTAAAAGTACTGTCGGACTGGATGTAGGACTGAAAGAGTTCTACACTGATTCTGATGGAAATTCTGAACCCAATCCTAGGTTTTACAGAACTGGGGAAAAGCGATTAAAGTTTTGTCAGCGCCGGGTTTCCCGGAAAAAGAAAGGCAAGGCCGTAGGCCACGCTTCGCGAACATTCAATCGCAGAAAAGCGGTTAATAAATTAGGCAGACAGCACCTTAAAATAAGTAGGCAGCGTGTTGGCGAAGCCTGCGCGAAGCGCATAGAACATGCAAAGAGACTTGCACGTTGCGTAATCCGGTCTAACGACCTGGTTGCCTACGTTCGCGTAGCGTGCCGTAAGGCAAGATTTAAGAGTCAAAAACCTAGTAAAAAATCACTGTCTGGCTAAGTCTATTAATGATGCAGGTTGGTATCAATTTAGGAAATGGTTAGAGCATTTTGGAACTAAGTTTGGCCGGGTCACAGTTGCAGTGAATCCCGCCTATACTAGCCAAAACTGCTCTGAATGCGGCGAAGTGGTCAAGAAGTCACTATCAACTAGGACTCATGTCTGTAAGTGTGGTTGCAAACTTGATAGAGACCACAACGCTGCAATTAACATCCTAAAACGAGCCTTGGGTACGGTGGGGCACACCGGAACCTGGGTCATTGACCCAAACGCTTCAGGAGAATCGACCTCTACTCTTTCTGGTTCCGGCCTGATTGAGCAAGTTGACTCGTTGATTGAAGAATCCCCGCGTATGCGCGACCGGGGAGTGTCAAAAGGATAGTCCCTACAGTGGTTTAGCCAGACCTGACTATTCCGGGTTTGCCGCCCTATTCTGTATGGAAATCACGGATATTCCCCCAGAGCTAAGCACAGAGGTTGAAAACAAATTTTTTGAGCAGGAACGGATTATAACTATCACTAATGATCGCACTAATGATCAAATCTCAGAGGATTCCGCTTCTATGGAATCTCCACGGATGATCCTATTTCGCCGTTCCAATGCTCAGTTTGGGTATTTGCTCCATCTTCCTTTAAACCAGGAAGAGTTGACAGAAAAATCTGGAAGTGCGTTGATTGCTTTAGCATTACGAGAGTTGGAAAATGCTAATTTTCCCAAAACTATCACACAATTAGTGGCTTTATCTCCTCCTCTCAACATCCAATCCCGTCCGTATTACATTCACCGTGTAGAAACTCTATCTCCCTGGAGTTCAGGGAGAGTCGTCTTAGTGGGTGATGCCGCCCATGGGATGCCTCCTTTCATGGGTCAAGGGGCTAATCAAGGATTGGAAGATGCTCTGGTTGTAGCTACCATGATTGCTAATATTGTACAGAAAAATAATCTTGATAATATCCAAGCAATCGCCAATGGTTTCCTTAACTATGAATCTCTTCGTCGTCCCTTAATGGAAAAGATTCAACAAGCAACATTGACCAGAATTCCCTACAGTAACAAACAAGCATGGCATGACTACCAACAATTGGTATATTGTCGTAACTTTGACCAACTGCTGGAGTATCGCTGATTCTAGGTATAGTTTCCCCCTGGGGCAAGACTGTTTCATTCCCAAAAACTAAAAGCCTTACACTGTAAGGATTACAGAAATTGCTAGTAGGCAATTAATTCTGTGTAGGTGCTTAGTTTTACCCCAAATTGTTAAAAAATAATTAAGAACTTAGTTAATTTTCAAAAAAAAACTATTGTGAAAAAAGAAAGCCTAATATAGCGTTTATCGCAGCTATGAGGTACAAGCTTCTGTGAGATTGATTCCCTGTTAGCTGCCCTTGACCTTGGCGAATTTAATTCGCCACAGGTCGCACCACCTATTGATTCAGCCCATCGCTATGCTCTCTTCCCAGATCCGCTGTTTCCTGCTCCCTAAAAACCAGAAATTTGTACCTCACAAGTCGTAGATTTTCTATATATATATGTTTTAAGCGGACTCCAATAACAGAAATCAAAAAACTATGATATTCAGCTCAATAAAAGCTGAATCAAATTTATGCTGATTGTTTATTAATTACTTAACAAAAAAACAGAGCAAATATGACTAAAACCCTACTTGTGCCCATCCATGTTGATGCCCTATGTCTAGACAGCGAGGAACCTGCCCTCAAAACAATGGCTGATTATAGTAAATTACCGTATAAGTATCAAAATGATACCCATGGTTCGGGACAAGATAATCTCAGCGAACAGATTCTTGCTCCCTTATTCAACCAAAATTTTGAGCTTAAAGCAGGAATCCATCTCCATTGGTCATTACCAGATGCCCTAACGAATGGACAACATGATGAAACTGGAACGACTTTCCCTCGTGTACCTAACCGTTGGTTAATTTTACGCCAAGGAGGTAATAAAGGGGAGAAGCAATGGATGATTGAAAGTGACTATCTCTATCCTGAACGTGAACCGGGCGATCGCAGTTCACCACCTGATGCCATTAATATTCTGATCGAACCGCCAGATTTGGCTACTGTTGATCCTGAAGACCCTAGCACTTTTCAATATCAGCGTTATCGCTATATGGGACGGACTTGGGAATTGGGAGCATGGGAGTCAGACGGAGAAACTAAGGAATATGCCTCTGAATTGACCGCTATTGGCAATAAGGCAACAATACCCATATTTGATGAAGTTAAAGCCACCTTTGCCGCATTTTATCCCAATTGTTATAGTGTTTTCGGGTTGGTGGATTCTGACTATACCACTGATACTCCACCCTCTGGATTGCAATATGATGTCATTGGTTATTACAGTGATGAGCAACAGGATTTTTTAAAGTTATTCTTAGCAGAACCAGAAAATGAGGGTAAAACGAATGCAGAATTACTGGAACTCTTGCAAGCAGAGTTTAATTGGACTTTAGATTTAGAGCAACTAGACCAAGGTTTCCCAGAAAGGACACTGTATCATTCCAGAGTGACTTTTAGTGGTAATGGTAATTCTGCAACAGATGGAGTGAACAGTTTATCTGATCCAACCATTGCGGTGGCTGATTCAGCTCCCGAAGCTCTTGCTGCTTATTTAGCTCACTCCTTCAACTCTGACAACAATGATACAGGGAAGAACATCCGCAAGGAAGTTGAAGACAAGATAGATGCCTTGCAACTATTAGAAAAGTTGCAGTCACGCAAACTTGATGTTAGTCCCAAATTTGTAGAAGGGCAACATGAGTTAGGGTTTAGTACTCAAAATGATGGCTATCTTTGGACTCTTATCCCTGAAGTTTCTAAAGAAAAAGACAGGAAATTGATTTCCAAGAAACCCGGTCAACAGAGAATACCGACACAACTGGCTCAAGCACTCAATGAACTTAATCGTCTCCAAGAGCAATATCATCAGGCTTGGCTAGATATAGAATCTATGCGTCGCCAGTTGTATAGCCAGTGGTATTACTTTATGAAGAACAGTACTGAAGATGATGGAAATTTATACTACACTATCAATGAGACCAGTCTTATCCCCTTACGGACAGCGATCGCCCAAGTCGGAGAGTTAGAATTTACCCAAAATGGAGATGAAAGTGCCACAGTCACGGCAAAGGCTTTGCCTTTTGGTATTTTATCTCAGTTACTTGATGCCTATGATGGGAATTATTTCAGTTATTATGTTAGTGCTATTCAAGGTGCTGCGCAGGGAAATTTTAGCGATTGGGAAGGTATACAGACTGAATTTGCCAACTGTGGGGTGACATTATCCGATCGTCCTACTGTTACAACGATTACTGAAGGTGAAGCTTGGCAAATAGAGGATAATGGTCAACTTTATGACGTTAAAGTAGAAGGGGGTATTTTTAATATTTATATTCCTCCCACTGACACTCAAATCGCCGTTCAAGTCACCAATGCTATTCATAATTTAAGTGAATTGATCGCCGCAAACAACAACCAAACACTAACGACTAAATATAATCTCAGGCCATTTGTCAGTCAAAATTATTGGCGTGCCAATGAACCAGCTATTTTATTAACAGGAGACGCAGCAAAAGCCCCCATTCGCTTTGGACAAGATGGACGGTTAAATGAAAATGATTACTTAGAGTGTCAGGCTTTAGATTTTGATGTCAATACAATTATTCAGAATTGGGCGCAACTTCAAGAGCAAATTGATACTCTCCAACCTCAAGGAGATGAAGAATCAATTAACTTTATCACTTGGAATGAACAACCCTGGAATCCTTTTGCTTTCCACTGGTCAGTTCTCTTTTATCCTTGTCGTGATGGCGTAAGCGGTGAAGTCCAAGATTACCACCCCAATCAAATTCTTGATAACTATAGTTTAGAACCCACCCCTACAGTTAAAACATTGAATTTGGGCACCCTGATGTTATATGTAAGTATGTAGGTAATAGGTATATATGGAATTCGAGTTGGTCAGACCTCAACATTGACCAATTGGAGTTGGT
>NZ_JAAHIG010000292.1:0-11207 GCF_010692305.1 Moorena sp. SIO4G3
CATATCTCTTAATGGGGTGGACTTTCACCACCATCCGTTAAACAGTTAGAAATTCGGGTTTTTCCCGCGATTCCCCTAAGTCATACCCCTCCTATCTCAGGAGGCTCCTACTTAGAACGAGCCGCACTCTACTTTAAGGTCAAACAATTGCGGGTCTCTGACCCGGTTGTGCCTCGGATTTTCAGCCTGTACCCATATCTATATAGTACTCTAGCGCTAGGAAAGTGTCAGCCTTTTTGGCAAAGTTGTATCTAGGCGACTAAAGTCGCTACCTGGCTTTCATCCCGGAGACGAAACCTTAAAATAAGGCAGCCTTAATCATAAAGTTTTAACCCTTTTACCCATAGCCGACCAACCATAAAGGCTGCCTTATTTTTGCGGTAACTTCTGACCCGGTTTGAAAACACGGGGCTTTCAGCCTGGAGCAGTTCCGTAATTTCTAATCTCGGTTTTACGCAGCACCCTCAAGCTTGATTTCACGCAGAATAGCAATATCCACTTCAATCGATGGACCCATGCTGGCAGACACATATAGAGTACGCCAATAGCGACCTTTCGCGCCAGATGGGCGATTGCGGTCGATAGTTTCCTGCAAAGCCTTCAGATTCACCAGTAAGTCTTCGGGGCTAAAGGATGCCTTACCAAACATAACATGAACAATGCCAGTACGGTCAGCCCTAAATTCTAGTTTACCAGCTTTGAATTCTTGAATTGCCTGAGCTATGTCATTAGTAACTGTACCACCTTTAGGAGAAGGCATCAAGCCCCGTGGTCCGAGGAGACGACCCAATCTGGCTACTTTGGGCATCATGTCCGGCGTAGCAATTAGCCGGTCAAAATCCATCATCCCATTTTGAATTTCTGCAATTAACTCCTCAGAACCGGCAATGTCTGCCCCTGCATTAGTAGCTTCCGAGACTTTCTCACCCCGAGCAATCACTGCTACTCGTATCGTCTGACCTGTTCCCTTCGGTAAAGCCACTGTAGTGCGCAGTTGCTGGTCAGTATACTTTGGGTCAATGCCTAAGCGAATATGGGCTTCAGCGGATTCCGAAAATTTGGCCGTGGCTGTTTCTTTGAGGAGTTTGAGAGCTTCTATGGGTTCATAAGGTCGCTCTTCAACCTTCTTTTTTAGTTCCTGTAATCGACGCGATGGTTTCTTTGGCATCTGTATCTCCTGGGGTACTTAGCGAAGTAAAACTCCTCCCCCTCTATGGTTTACGTTAATACATTGGAGTTGAAAGTTGAAAGTTGAAAGTTGAAAGTTGAAAGTTAAAAGTTGAAAGTTGAAATTTCCAGGTTACAGCGTCAATTCATCTTTCATCCTTGATCCTTCATCCTTGATCTTTCATCATTACTAATCGGTTATGGCTACACCCATGTTTCTAGCTGTGCCTTCCACAATTTTCATTGCCGCTTCTATATCATTAGCATTGAGGTCAGGCATTTTAGTTTGGGCTATTTCTTGCAGCTGGGAGCGAGTAAGGGTGCCAACTCTAGTGCGGTTAGGTTGTGCTGACCCTTTCTCAATACCAGCAGCTTTCTTGATCAGTACAGATGCTGGTGGGGTTTTGAGGATAAAGGTAAAGCTTCGATCCTCAAACACCGAAATTTCCACTGGTATCACCATACCAGCTTGATCAGCAGTTTTGGCATTGTACTCTTTACAGAATGCCATAATATTGACCCCGTGCTGACCGAGTGCTGGTCCGACGGGGGGAGCTGGGTTAGCTTTCCCAGCTGGAAGCGCTAACTTAATTAATGCAACAACTTTTTTAGCCATGATCTAGGGTCTAGCTTGTTTTTTCAATCTGATTGAACTCCAATTCTACTGGTGTATCCCGCCCAAAGATCGAGAGTAACGCTTTGAGTTTGCTCCTTTCGGGGCTAACTTCAATCACTTCCCCTTCAAATTCTTTAAACGGACCAGATAGCACCATAATTTTGTCCCCTACTGCCATATCTACTTTGACAATCGGCTCTTGCTCTTCGGTTTGCTTGAAGATCCGCTCTACTTCACCATAGCTGAGGGGTACGGGTTTAACATGTCCTCTGCCACGCCCGTAGCGGCGTTTTTGTTCTGCCCCAACAAAATTAATCACATTTGGTGTGTTTTTGACAACTTGCCAAGCTTCATCATCCATCACCATCTGGACTAACACATAGCCAGGGAAAACTTTTTCTTCGCTGTGTTGCCGAGAACCATCCTTACGGATTTTCACCGTAGGTGTTTGGGGAATCTGCACTTTCAAAATCCGGTCCCCTACATCCATCGTCTGAATGCGCTGTTCCAAGTTCGTCTTAACCCGTTTTTCACAGCCAGAAGCCACTTGAACTGCGTACCAACGTGGACTTGCAGGTTTTGATACCTCTTGATCGAAATCTTGGGATTCGTCTGCAGCAAAACTCATCAAAATACCTGTCCTGATGCCCAGGAAAATAAACCATCTACCAAGTAAATTATGGTGGCAGACAGAATGACCATCAACAATACCGCTGCTGATTCACTAATTAACTGTTGCCGAGAAGGCCAAACGACTTTAGCGAGTTCTTCTTTGGTTTCGTTGAAGAAATTACCTAGGTTAAACCCAGATTCAGTTTCTTTAGTCTCTGGTTCAGCTTTTGTTTTCTTTGCCACAACTTCTCCTTTCCCCCATCAACGCATTTATATCGGTCTACCATGGTCGGTGCTGAGTGCTATGTGAGCATCGTGCTGAATCAATCCAGCCAGGGATTAGATAACACAAGTAGGCTTTACTGGAGGTGCGACCCGTGGCGAATTTAATCCGCCAAGTAAGAGCGCACCTATGTCAATTTCCTGTTCCTTGCATCGGGGATAGTCTAGCTGGTAATGCCCCAGCCACAAAAATCCGCTAGTCCTGATGCTTGAGTCAAACTGTTCTACTCAGCCCCCTCAACTGACGGACTTCCACTGGATTTGCTCAGCTAAACCCTGGCATCCCACAGGTGCGACCCGCAGCGAATCGAATCCGCTAAGGAAAAGCGCACCTAACTTTTGTATTCTATCAATTTTGAGCGCGCCCTGGAGGACTCGAACCCCCGACATCAGGTTTTGGAGACCTGCGTTCTACCAACTGAACTAAGGACGCAGATGGAGTAGAGAGGTAGAGGTTAACCTCTCGCTTTATTTAGTTTACCCTAATTTTGGCATTTACACCAACCTGATGCTAGGCCAGAAAAAGGTTATAAACTACGGTCAAAGCGTTGTTTGATGCGAGTAGCCTTACCAACGCGATCGCGTAAATAGTATAGCTTAGCTCGACGCACCTTGCCTCGACGGACTACTTTTATATTAGCAATTTTTGGAGAATGGAGTAGAAAAACCCGTTCCACACCAACCCCTTGGAAAATCCGGCGTACTGTAATCGTTTCATTAATGCCACCATTGCGCATGGCAATCACAGTGCCTTCATAGGGTTGAACCCGTTCCTTATTACCTTCTTTAATCCGTACCCCCACCCGCACGGTGTCACCGACGTAGATGGTAGGGACGTTTTCCTTTAGTTGTTCCGCTTCAAGGGAACGAATGATTTCTTGAGCATTCATGGTTTTTGCTTATGCCTAAAAGCACCAGTTTTTGATTATATCCGAAAGAAACACTTGAAGTCTAGATTTTTTTGGGAAAACGTAGGACTTCAGCACCACTACCTGTGTCTGTGTCTGTCTATTTGGTGTAAATAGCTGATCTGGTAGCTGTATCTACTCTCTGTTGCTTGCTTTTTTCCCTTGAGTACTCAAACGTGTAGCTATCATACCAAGGGCTAGTAAACCTAATGTAGCAGTAGGTTCATTAACACTAGCCTCAGAGGCGCTAGGCTCAGAGAACACTGGATACAGGAACTGGCGACCAGCGTAGTCATCATTAACCAATGGGCTAAGGTTAGTGACTGGGTTGCCTGGAGCTATGCCTAGTCCCCGGGATTCCATCAGAATATCTACGCCTGGGGTGTCAACACCCGGATCCTGATCTGGAACTGTAAACAATGAAAATGGCGAAGCGGCTGGATTGAGGGGATCGATTAGTTGGGCGATCGGGTTGCTTAATGTTGCATTAGCTGTGGCGCTAGTACTGCCATCATAGTTGTCGTCGATAAATCTATTAGCACTGATGTCTCCCTCGATATCCCCTAATCCAATGGCATGACCGATCTCGTGGGTCAACAATCGCCTAAAAAAGTCGAGGGTATATACTGTTCCGGCATTATTGTTGAAGGTGATATCTGCTCCGACAATGGCGCTTGAGCCTGCATAATTTTCCGTTCCGGAGGTGAGAGTTACGGTATCATTGATGTAATAGAAAAACGCTTCACCTTGGGGTGAGGTATTTCCAGGATTCCAGAACGTTGCATTGGTCGAGGCAAACAGGTCAATCTCCGCACCATCTGGGTGAACGTCTCCTCTACCGGTGCCTATTACTTGTGTCTCTAAATCTGCTACAAATGATAAATCGGTACCTAAACCAGATACTGGATCAACTACAGTCCAGGCGTTGAACGCAGCCTCAATGGCATTTTGAAACTCATTGACACTAGGAACAATATCCCAGGTGAATAAATCCCGGTAAGCTTGATAGGAACCGCCCTGTAGTGAGTATCGCAATCCGCCCTCCAGGGAACGCTCTCTTCCATGGATAGTCCTTGGAGCTGCATCCCATCGGGAGCCACCTTCGAGTGTGCTACCAGACCGGTTAAAAATTACAAAAGCGTCAGAGCGTGCTGGGTTAGCAACTTCAATCGCGGCAAAACTCAAAACAGACCCTAGGATGGCTAGTGATAGGTTTTGTGTCAGTTTGAGTAAATCAATAGGTTGTTTGTTTTTGAAGTTTGTTTTCATAAAATTGTTAATTTTAATATCTTAAAATCTATGGGCAGGTTAGTTTTAAAAACATCAAATAACCTAGTTTTTTATAGGCTTTAATTAAATTAAATATAAACTTGAAGTAAATTACCTCAATAAAAATACTGAAAATTTTCAAATAAATATAGTAAATTTGATGATAAATATTAAGCGATCGGGATGGGAAATTGGTATGACTAACGACAAATACGCAAAGAACACGAAGACTAAAAAGAAATAGTCCTTTTGAGCCATTGATTCACAATTTATTCACAATGAAATAATATTAGCGATCGCGTAGCGTGGCCGTTCGCGTAGCGTGGCCAAAAGGCCAAAAGGCCATCGCTTTAAAGTTCTAATCCCTGAATAACACTCCAAGCTTTGAACACATTACCTTGCATCAAGGCAGCTATACCAGATAGGGCTTGTAGTTCGGGAATAGTCGGGTTGATTTTAAGGGCAGGTTTTAGGGCATTTTCTCCATCTTTTCCATCCCAATCATAGAGATAGACGAAGGCAAGATAAGCGTGAGCATAGGGATTTTGGGGGTCAAGTTGGGTGACTCGCTTTAATGCTGCGATCGCACCTTCTACATCTTGCTGCAATACCCTACTCAAGGCCAGAGCATAGGCCAAGTCTAGGTTATTCGGTTCCAATTCCAGCCGATAGCTTAAGGCTAAATCTGCTTGCTCTAAGTAGTCCTGAATCGGATCGTACTGGTTAATGCGGGCAGTTTCTTCAAACACCGGTTCTAGGCCATTGAGTCCTTTAGGTAAATTAGTGGACAATATCCGCATTTGGGTGATTAAATCTAGTTCTGGTGCAGGTATGGGGGTAGCGGCTGGATCGATGGTCAAGGTAACGGTTGGTACTTGTATCGGATAAGTTTCGCCAGTTTGTCGATTGAGGTAAGTTGCTTTCAGGGTGTAGCTTCCAGCTGGGATATCTGCTGGGGGAAACATCGCCATCCGTTCAATGACTTGAAATTGGGAATTGGCAGGTGGTAATTGGGAAGAGTGTAGTTCTCCCATGGCAATACCATGGTCGTGTAACCATCGGTGGATGGAAGGTTGAAGGTTAGTTTGGGTTGAAGGTTGAAGGTTAGTTTGGGTTGAAGGTTGAAGGTTAGTTTGGGTTGAAGGTTGAAGGTTAGCATCGGTTGAAGGTTGAAGGTTGTTAGGTTGCAGGTTAGTTTCCGTTAAACCTTCAACCTTGGCCAAAAGGCCACCCTTCGCGAACAACTGGCCAACCTTGGCCAAAAGGCCACGCTTCGCGAACAACTTGTTAACCTTGGCCAAAAGGCCACGCTTCGCGAACAACTGGTCAACCTTGGCCAAAAGGCCACGCTTCGCGAACAACTGGCCAACCTTCAACTGGCCAACCTTCAACGGGTCAACCTTCAACTGGCCAACCTTGGCCAAAAGGCCACGCTTTCGGCAAAGCCGACGCTGCGCGAACGCGAACAACTCTACCGGTTGCCAGGTTAGGATAACGATGCCAGATTGTAATTGCTCCCAAGAACCAGTCCACTGATAAGTTACTGGTACAGGTACTCCAGCAGGAGATGTTTCTGGTATGGTGACTTGGTCTAATTTAACTCTGGAATTTGAAGTGAGAGTAGTGCTGTTCGCGTAGCGTGGCCTTTTGGCCAGGGAAGTATTGCCATTGAAACTAGTGGGTTTTATGGATGATTGGTCACCCACAGGCTTTATCGATAATGGTTTTACCGCTATTGGTGGCTGCCGCTTGTGATACAGTTTCAGTTGGCTAGCATCGGGTAAGTCCCAAGTCTGGTGTAGCTCAAACTCTGACCCTTGCTCAACTTCCTGAACAATAGCTGCTTGGGATTCTGGGATTGACCCTTGGGCACCAGTTTTAGTGAGGAACCAAGAAAGCGATCGCATATCCTGTTTCACTTGTTTGGCTTGGGTTCCCACTTGACGCCCGTATACTTGGAAATTGGCTAATGCACCATAATAATTGAAGTTGTGTTGGTTAATGTCTGGGGTTGACGGTAATACTCCTAAGTTAGAGCGCAAGTAAGGTTGAGTCTTGATGATTTCAGCAATTACCTTCCGATGAGGCCATGGCTGTCCTAAGTAGGGCAAATGTTGTACACGGGGACTAAGTAATTGAGTCAATCCTCTACCTCCTAATGGAAATAGATTCAACATCATCAGTACAGTTGCTAGCCCTACCGTGGTCCAACGCATCGGTTTACCCCAACGATTAGTCCAGCAGGTTAAACCATAAGCCAGAAACAGTGATAGCACTGGAACTAATGGCAAGATATAGCGAGCATCTTTATTAATATTCAATGAACACAATAGATAACCACCCACTATGAAGACCCCTAGCCAGGTTAGTGACCAGATGGGGGGATAGGGGGATGGCAGATTGTTCTGTTTTGCGATAGAAGATTGCTTGAGCCAATACTTGAGCCCATAAATTAATAGTCCTACTATCGGTATTAACAACAGCGGCCAAGAGATCAGGTAAGGTAAGATTTTCCAGTAGTAAACCCAAGCATCAAGGGTATTGAGGGCTGGGTCTCCTTCTGCGATCGCGGAATCAATGGTTGCTCGCTTGCCAGAGGTCAATATCAACAACCAATTAATCCGGTACCATGGACCAAATAGCAAAACTGATACCAGCAAACCCCCGATTAACTGAGCTAACCTTTGCCATTGCCTCTGCCACAGAACCCTGATCCCAGCCCAAACGATTGGCACGAATAGAAAAAATAAGGCGGTTTGCTTAACTAGCAAGGCTAATCCTAAACAAACCCCAAACCCCAACCCCCACAACCATCCTTGTCTTACTCTGGTTCGCGATAAGGGTGTCTTGGCTCTTCCCAAACTCCACCACACTGTCAGAGACCAAAAACACAAACTGACTACTGTGGTTAATGGATAATCCAGCAAAAATTCTAAACGGTAGCGATATAGTCCTGGTAACAACATTACTAAACCAGCAGCCCATAACCCTACCTGGCGGTTAAATAACACCAGCCCTAATCCATAAACTGAAGCAATTAGCACTCCACTACATAAAACTAGCGCTATCGTAGCTAGCTCTGGTCCGGTTCCAAACAGCTGCTGAACCATTGCGGCAATAATATAAGTCAATGGCGGGACTTTTGAGGAAATTGCCCAAAAACTGCTCCACCACTCCCCAGAGAACCACTCAGGATGCTGCAACGCCTGCCAGTAATTCAAGGAACCAGTCAAATAATCCGCCTGGTCCCAAGCTGGGACAGAGTGATCTAGGGCAAACCAAATGCGATCGCAAAATCCACTCCCTAGCCAAATTAGTCCTAAAATTACTGGATCTCTAAAGCGTCTTTTCATAGTGGTGAGTGCTAGGTGCTCAGATCAATTAGCTACAACAATCTTACCTGTAGTGATTGAGTAAATTGATATTGAACGGGTAATCTTGAGAAAGGGTTTATTTCAACAAAACCCAGATGTTCATACCTATGTAGAGGAGGAAGAAGATGACTAAGACTTCTGATGCGATTAAAATTCTTAACAAGAAGATTCGTACCGACCCCGAAATGGAGGGAATGATAGCAGAAGCTTCTCTTAATGCAGAGGTGGCACAGTTGATTTATGAAGCCAGAACAAAAGCGGGGTTAACCCAGAAACAGCTTGCAGAACTTGTAGGTACAAAGCAGCCTGTGATTGCACGACTTGAAGATGCTGATTATGAAGGACATTCCCTTTCTATGTTGCAAAAAATCGCTCGCGCTCTCAATCAGCGGGTAGCGATCGCGTTTATCCTCTGATCAAAAAGGGGCGATCGCGCAAAGCACATTTCCTTGGCAGGTCGATTCACAGTTTTAGCATTCAACCCGCACCAAGCCCAAGTCTCACCCGATAGGAGACCGGTCGTTGAATGCGAGACAGGAATTAATTCTAATTTTTTGGAACTTTCGCGCCTCTCTACTGTAGTAGAATAGAGAAGAATTTGCTGGACTACATAGCTTAAAAAGCTGAGGCAGCAAAAACAGATCAATTTTAAAACAAGTGGAGCCTGACGTTTTCCTCACTAGAAAACGCGCTCTGAGGGAACCCATAGTAGTACCTCGAACGGGCAAGGGTTGACCGACCTGTAGCGTTAACCGACCCTTAGATCGATGCTCCGCGAACGTTTCCTAGTTCCTCCGCGCTTTAAAAAGCGGTGCGACCCCGGCGCGAGGTTCCAACGCCCACACCGAACGCGCACCAAGAGAGACGCGGTTTACCTACTCCCGTGAAGTCAGATGAAAAATTGGGCTCAATATTTAATGGTTTTACTGCTGGTGTGTGGCATTAATTACTTCGGGAAACAATCCATTTTTGCTCAAACCAAATCCCTTGACTTAAATGAACCAAAAGATGCCCTCACCGCTTATCGGAAAATTTTTTGCTCTTTAACAGATGGAAAACCGGTGATTTACTGGTGGAAAGGTCAGGTTTATAGTCGGATTCCAGGGGAAAAAGATCGTCATTTGTTCAATATACAAGGAATGAATATTCGAGCCTGTGGTAGGGTGACCGATGAGGATGAAAATGTGGGTTATCGCTTAGTTTCCAGAGAAGTCATGTTATACCTTGACCCAGAAACAAATGAGATTTTATCAACTTGGTCTAACCCTTGGTTAAATCGAGAAGTTAAAGTATTTCATGTAGCCAACGATCCGGTCAATGGAAAACCTCGATTTCCTGATCAAACTAAGTTCAATGGTCTGGTTGAAAATGGTACAGTTATCCTTAATTTTGTCATTCCCTTATTTTATCCCAATGCCTTGGGAGGAGATTACCAAAATTATATTGGTGGAACGTATCATGCTATGGAAATATTCAACTACTTTCTTCCCGCTTCACAACTTATGCCTAGAACTAATAATGCTGTAGAACAAGTTAATATTTCTTGGACTCGTATTTCTAAATGGCTACCGTGGATGGAAATGGGCGACCGCCCTGGAGTGCTGATTTTTACAGGGGCGGGATTGCGTTTAAAGAGTTGGGATGATTTACCCCTGTTTTTTCAGCAGGAAATAGAAACAAATTATCCTCTGTTTAGTTCTCCTCCATCCCTCGACGATGAACGTCCGAATCAAACTTCTTGGACAACTTTTAAAGAATATATTGATAGAAAATTTATCGCTCCACAAAACTAAGTTATCGCTACTTATTTTACAGAATTAACCTTTTGTTGTGTTACGCTCGGGACGTGACTATTGAATCAGTGGTAAAGTTAACTGTAATCCTTACTGGCTCTAGCTTACAGTGCGTGCAACATTGGAGTAGATTTTGTGGCTCACCCTACACCCCCTACCACCTACTCGCCGCCTAACCCACCCTACACCAGGATTTAAGCAAAGTTTAACCAACAGTCCTCAATCTAGGTGGGTTAAGGCGGACAGCTGTCTTAAAAGGTGAGGTTTTGCAGTACTCGCCGCCTAACCCACCCTACACCAGGATTTAAGCAAAGTTTAACCAACAGTCTCTTAAAGCCTTAACTTCCCGAGGGGCTTCACCTTCGACTCATCAAACCACTCTATTTTAGTACTATACTTTTCCTCAAGTCCCTGTTGCAAATGCTCAGAGGGATAAAATAGAAATACATCACTAAACCCTTGAGGAATATCGGGAATAGTAGGGGGAATGACTAACTGGAATTTTACCTGAGGATTTAATAAATAACTAAGAGAAATCACATCCCCAGGATTCACTGAAGAAACATTGCTAACTACCAGAGGTCGCTCAGCTTGATTAATTATCCTAGCGATAGTAGGATTGTTACCCCCAACTTGCTTGTTCCACCAGATTTCTGTTTGGGAACTAATAGCACAAGAGATAACTCCCCCTGTAAGCAGCACAGCTACTATTCCTTTCCAGACTTTCTGTATTCTTAAATTAGCCTTTATTAAAGTAGCCCTGGATAGATACCCAGTTATAGAACTAGTAATTACATAAGCAACAGCCAGCTGCACTCCGATATAGCAAGGTAGGAAATACCGACTACTTACTGAACGTCGTCCTCCCCAAATTAAGTCTGGTAAGATTAACCCTAATGCAGTAATAACGATTAACGTTAAAACCAGTAACCAAACTCGCTGGGTAGTATAACGACAGATAAAATAAATTGCATATCCCACAAAACTCACTAAAATTGGTGGGATTATATAGGTAAATGGATGCTCCAGTGGTATTCCAATATCAAAAAAGATAAAACTAAGGTTTATCCCCCAGATTTTTACCAAAAATGATAAAGGTACTTGAATAGTTGTCCAATGGGTTTTATGCTGAATGATAGCTAAGTTAGTAACCACTACAACTAACCAAGGGGAAAAGGCTAGAAAC
>NZ_JAAHIG010000293.1:0-11136 GCF_010692305.1 Moorena sp. SIO4G3
ATTAGAGATTGACTGTAGGTTCCAACTACACGACGCTCTTCCGATCTGACAATATAGTGGACAAATAGTTTATAAACTGTAAATTATTGCTGCTTAGTGACCCCTTATTATATAGCAATTATATAAATTAAACGTTAACATCCTCGTTAAACTAGGTAATGGATAAGATCAGGGAAGTATAACTAGTTATTAAGAATCAGTTACCACTGGTCTATACTTATAATTATAGCTGATTTTTTTGACCTTATCAACTATCAATAATTTTATAGATTTTTTAATAATTCGTAAGATGTGTTACTAGACAATCTAAAGTTTATTAGAACTATCTTGAGAGCCTTAAAACTAGTTGATAAGCAAAATAATTAATTGGTTGTTATTTTGTTTTTTAGTGAATGGCATTGTGCTATTATATTTTATATAAATATCCCGATTGATTTAGCTTTATGTCCTAATCATTAGAAGCATTGCTATCAGAATCAGCAATTACCTATTCCCGATTACCCATTCCCGATTACCATCGTAAATAACTGATTTCAATGACAGGCTTAGGAAATGAGCAAAAAACCAAAAATTATTGTCCTCGATGATGATCCGACTGGCTCCCAGACTGTTCACAGCTGCTTGTTGCTGATGCACTGGGATGTGGATACATTGCGGCTGGGACTAAGGGATGACTCCCCAATCTTTTTTATTCTTACTAATACCAGAGCTCTTAACCCAGAGCAAGCAGCAACTGTGACTCGGGAAGTTTGCCATAACCTGAAAATGGCCATAGATGCTGAAGGAATTACAGATTTTATGGTAGTCAGTCGCTCTGACTCCACCTTGCGGGGGCATTATCCTGTCGAAACTGATGTAATCGCCCAGGAAGTCGGACCATTTGATGCCCATTTCTTAGTCCCCGCATTCTTTGAGGGAGGACGAGTAACTGTCGATAGTGTGCATTACCTAATCATTGATGGTAATAGAACACCAGTGCATGAAACGGAGTTTGCCCGTGACTCGGTATTTGGATATCGCCATAGTTATTTACCCGATTATGTCGAAGAAAAGACCAAAGGTCAGATCAAGGCTGATGCGGTCGAGCGGTTTTTACTAGCAGATATTCGTAACGGTAGCTTGGAGCGTCTTCTCAAACTTAGCAATAACCAGTGTGGCGTTGTGGATGGGGAAACCCAAGGGGATTTAGATCAATTTGCGGCAGATGTCTTAAAGGCTGCTGGCCAAGGGAAACGCTTTCTGTTTCGCTCTGCTGCTAGTATTTTAACCTCCCTTGCTAGTCTTGGCCCCCAACCGGTAGCTCCTATAGATATGGCTCAGTATGTCCGACAGGGGAAACCAGGAGTTGTGATTGTGGGTTCCCACGTTAAAAAGACTACCCAACAGCTGGAGCAGTTATTGGGAGGATCTGGGATTGGCGGGATTGAGGTAAATGTAGCTAATTTACTAGATGAATCCGAACAGCAACGGGCAAAACTTTTGGCAAGTATTCTCGAGCGGGTTCAGGAAATTCACAGTGGTGGTAAAACACCGGTGGTTTATACCTCTCGCCAGGAATTGGTTTTTGAGGATGTCCAGAAACGGCTGGCCTTTGGAGCAGTAGTTTCAGGCTTATTGATGGATATCGTGAGGGGATTACCTAAAGATATTGGGTTTTTAATCAGTAAAGGGGGTATTACCTCCAATGATGTCTTAAGTACTGGTCTGGCTTTGAGGTCAGCACGACTACTGGGTCAGATCCTGCCTGGATGCTCAATGGTACTAACCTCTGCTGACCATCCCCAGTTTCCTAATTTACCTGTAGTGCTATTTCCTGGCAATGTGGGAGATGTGAATGGCTTGGTCACGGTTTACCGTCGATTGAGTGCAGAGTAAGAATGTTTGACAGGATATCGGTTGTGGGAGTGGGGTGACAGAGCAATAGCACTATTTAAGTATATTCCCCTTTTGCCCCATACCACCATTAGCTAAAATTCTCAACAGTTATCCAGCAGAACTTGCTGAAGAAGGTATGATCACGGAAGAATCTATCTTCGGTGCGTTAACTAATCTAGCTCCTTGTTGCATGACTTCTGATTCTGCCCAACCATCACCAGTTTCAACGGTTTCCGACGACCGCAACTCGGTAGTTAACTGCCAAGGGCAAGTTCGCTTAAAAAGTGAGGGGAAACGGCTGTTGTTGATCTTGCCACCAGCCACTAAAAACCCTAGTACTGCCAATTGGTCGGACCTATGGGAACAATTCAAGCATCGCCTCAATGGTGGAGAGCGCTTTTGGCAGCCTGAATCCAGTGTGGATCTGATGGCTGGGGATCAATTGCTGGATGGGATGAAGCTACAAGCGATCGCTGATGCCCTTGGGGCAGTCCAGTTAAGGCTAAAGCGAGTTTACACCACGCGCCGACAAACCGCTGTGGCTGCTGCAGCTGCTGGGTACTCAGTAGAACAAGAAACTCCTAAGTACTCTTTGAATCAAAAGATTGATCAACCTACTGAATTACTCGCAGAACCTCTGTACTTACAAATGACCGTGCGTTCTGGTATAGAGATCCGTCACCCTGGCACTATTGTTATAATAGGAGACTTGAACCCTGGTGGTGCATTGATCGCAGCTGGGGATATATTTGTTTGGGGGCATCTACGAGGCATTGCCCACGCCGGTGCGAATGGTAATCGAAAATGTCGGATTATGGCATTAAAAATGGAACCCACCCAGTTGCGGATTGCTGATGCTGTAGCTAGGGCACCGGAGACACCGCCACTTCAGTACTATCCTGAAGTAGCTTACGTGACTTCCCTTGGAATTCGTATTGCTAGAGCTGCTGATGTTGCTAAAACCCACTTGTCGTTGAATTCATGAGTCGAATTATTGTTGTCACCTCTGGCAAAGGAGGGGTGGGTAAAACTACCATTACCGCCAATCTAGGTTTAGCCCTAGCTCGTTTGGGTCGTCGAGTTGCCTTAGTGGATGCAGATTTTGGTTTGAGAAACTTAGACCTGCTGTTGGGACTAGAAAATCGCGTAGTCTACACGGCTATTGAAGTATTAACAGGTCAGTGCCGCTTAGACCAGGCTTTGGTCAAAGACAAACGGCAGGAAGGACTAGTCCTGTTACCGGCAGCCCAAAGTCGTAACAAAGAAGCCGTTAACCCCAACCAAATGAAAAAGTTGTTGGGGGTGTTAGCCAAGAATTACGAGTACATCTTGGTGGACTCTCCAGCAGGAATCGAAAGTGGGTTTAAAAATGCAGTTACGGCAGCTACTGAAGCCCTAATCGTTGCTACACCAGAGATTACCTCAGTGCGGGATGCTGACCGAGTTATTGGCTTACTGGAAGCGGAAGGAATCAAAAATACCCGCCTAATTGTCAACCGCCTGAAAGCCACAATGGTAAAAGCGGATCAGATGATGTCAGTTCAAGATGTCCAAGAAATTCTTGCTATTCCCCTAATTGGTGTTATCCCCGAAGACGAACGGGTGATTGTCTCCAGTAATCAGGGTGAACCCTTAATCTTATCAGAAAAGAAAACCCTGCCTGGAATTGCCATTGAAAACATTGCTGCACGCTTAGAAGGTGCAAATATTTCCTTCCTCGACCTGATGGCAGAACACGACAACCTAATCAGCCGCTTACGCCGCCTGTTCCAATAAGGTTTTACATTGTGAATTGCCAACAACTAGTCTTGCCAAAGAGCCTCTTCCCTCTACCCCTGTGTGATTATTCACTACTCCAAAAAGCCCCATGATTATCGAAATTCTAGAACAACTTTTTTCCTGGAGGAGTGTTCAAAGCAGCCGTGAGGAGGCTAAGCGCCGCCTCCAACTGGTAATTGCCCACGATCGCTCTGACCTAAGTCCTAAAATGGTGGAGTCGATGCGGCAAGACATCCTGAAGGTGGTCTCTCACTATGTTGAGATTGATCCCGAGGGGTCAGAGTTTTCCTTAGAAAGCAACCAACGGACAACAGCACTAATTGCTAATCTACCCATCCGACGAGTTAAGGAAAAACTACGAGAGGAAGAATCCCAACCCTTTAAGGACAAGCTACGAGAGGAAGAATCCCAAGCCTTGACTCAAGACGAAGAAGAAGAGTAAGTCTCTAGTAGCTCAAGGAGTGACAAGCTACCTGAAAAGTAGGTCAGTTGATCGGGCGAACGGGTGTGGGGTGTCTGTTTAACTTGAGCCTATTACTTGACTGAAAAATTATGGGATCACCTTTGAAGGTGATTATGAACCAAGGGATGCTCGCCCACCCCTAAGGGATGGAAGCTAAAGTCCTGTTTATATTTAATTTGGGATCAAGTTGCGATACGGTTGAACCCCAACAGTGGTAATCTGGAGAGTGGCATTACTAAATGTTAAGACTGTTTTCCAAAATCTGTAACAATAGCTTGACTAAATAAGCGCAATATGGTAGGCACCGCAGAACAAACAAACACGGGCGCTATTGCCCAAATTATCGGTCCGGTTGTTGACGTAGAGTTTCCCAGCGGCAAAATGCCGCAGATTTACAATGCCTTGAGAATTGAAGGCAAAAATGAAGCTGGACAAGATGTTGCTGTGACCTGCGAAGTGCAGCAGCTTCTCGGGGATAACCAAGTGCGCTCTGTTGCCATGAGTGGTACAGACGGTCTGGTGCGGGGTATGGAAGTTATTGATACTGGTGCCCCCATTAGTGTACCCGTCGGCAAGGCTACCTTAGGACGGATTTTCAATGTCTTGGGTGAACCAGTAGATAACAGAGGACCGGCAGAATCTGAGCAGCGCTTCCCAATTCACCGCCCTGCTCCCAAGTTAACTGAGCTGGAAACTAAGCCCTCAGTATTCGAGACGGGTATTAAAGTAATCGACCTGCTGACTCCTTATCGACGTGGTGGTAAGATTGGTCTTTTTGGCGGCGCTGGAGTCGGCAAAACCGTGATCATGATGGAGTTGATCAACAACATCGCCACGAAACACGGTGGAGTATCAGTATTTGGCGGTGTGGGAGAGCGTACCCGTGAAGGGAACGACCTCTACAACGAAATGATGGAATCCAAGGTGATCAACCCGGATGATCTAAACGAGTCGAAAATTGCCCTAGTTTATGGTCAGATGAATGAACCCCCCGGTGCGAGGATGCGGGTGGGTCTGTCAGCTTTGACCATGGCTGAGTACTTCCGGGATGTTAACAAGCAGGACGTGTTGCTGTTTATCGATAACATCTTCCGATTTGTACAAGCTGGTTCGGAAGTGTCTGCTCTTTTGGGAAGAATGCCTTCTGCTGTAGGATATCAACCTACTTTGGGAACAGACGTAGGTGCTCTGCAAGAACGGATTACCTCCACTAACGAGGGTTCAATTACCTCCATTCAGGCAGTATATGTACCAGCTGACGACTTGACCGACCCAGCCCCAGCAACTACATTTGCTCACTTGGATGGTACAACGGTGTTGTCCCGTGGCCTAGCATCTAAGGGAATTTACCCGGCTGTGGACCCCCTCGATTCTAATTCAACCATGCTGCAACCGAGCATTGTGGGAGAAGACCACTACGGAACAGCTCGTTCTGTGCAGGCAACTCTACAGCGTTACAAGGAACTCCAAGACATTATCGCGATTTTGGGCTTGGATGAATTGTCCGAGGATGACAGACTAACGGTGGCTCGCGCCCGCAAGATTGAGCGCTTCTTGTCTCAACCGTTTTTTGTAGCTGAGGTCTTCACTGGTTCTCCTGGTCAGTATGTTAGCTTGGACGATACTATCAAAGGCTTCCAAATGATTCTGAAAGGGGAATTGGATGACCTTCCTGAGCAAGCCTTCTACATGGTGGGCAGTATTGACCAAGCGATCGCTAAAGCTGAAAAACTAAAGAGTTAAGTCAGGTTTGATGCTAATAAGGTTATCAAGGTTGAAGGTTAACTTGTAACCTGTAACCTTCAACCTGTAACCTGTAACTTTCAAGCTGCTAAACTTCCAAGGTCCAACAAAAACAATTCATTCTGCTGATGGCTTTAACTGTTCGTATTATTGCTCCCGACAAAACTGTCTGGGATGACCAAGCACAGGAAATAATTTTACCCAGCACTACCGGTCAGCTTGGGATATTGAGTGATCATGCTCCTCTGTTATCAGCGCTGGATACTGGTGTGATGCGAATTCGTTCAGACAAAGAGTGGATACCAATTGCTCTTATGGGTGGATTTGTGGAAGTTGAAGATAATCAAGTGACGATTCTTGTCAATGGTGCTGAGTCCAAAGATGAAATTGACAAGGATGCTGCAGGTCTTGAGTTCAACGAAGCAAAAGCTCGTCTAGAAGAACTTCAAAGCGAGGAGAATACCCAAGAAAAAATCCAAGCAACTCAAGCCTATAAGAAAGCCCGTGCTCGCTTTCAAGCTGCTGGTGGCATGGTTTAGTAACGCAACGGTAAATTCTAATCCGGTAAACGAAGTAAGCAAGGGATTTAAACCCTATAAGCTCCGCGCTCTCCAAACCCCCCCCGAAACAGGGGGGTAGGGGAGCGTCTGGAGTTGGTCAAGGTCAGTCTGTTACTTGGATTAAGGTAATTCGATTAAGGAAGTTGTTAAACTAAGGAATCATCTCAACTATGGTCAGATGAGTGGTCAATTCCCAATTCCCCTCAATCATTAGATTAATCAGCAAGGCTGGATTAAGCACTACCAGTAAAAACGACTTCCGGGAACTTAGCCTGAGCCTCAGACATAGGTCTACGCCTACCTTCCTCTTGCCAGTAGTTAATAACTTCAGTGGCTTTGTTGAGGATTTCAATGCGATCAGATTCAGTAATCCAGTGTTTGGCTTCCATCTCATCCTTGAGCTGTTCCCAGGCATCGTTCCGGGGCCAGAAAAAGTAACAAGTTAATGGGCTGGTGCCTTTGCCGACAATTTGATCAACTGCCAAGGCTACATTATCATCTAGCCAGAGAACTTTTAATAGAAATTTTGACAATCAGGCCTCCCTCAGATATCCCAGGTTATCTTTAACTATAATCTATTGTACAATTGATGATTTTAGCGCAAGAAGACTGTTCTTGATCAAGATTCAGGGATAGGTTTGTGATCAAATTGTTGGTACTATTGGTGCTGATCAGCAATATTGGCTCAACTAGCCCCTAATGCATGATGCCTAGTTCAGAAACATTTATTCCTAACTTTAATGCCATAGTGGTGTTCGACATTGATGGCGTGGTGCGTGACGTTAGTGGTTCTTACCGTAGAGCGATCGCAGATACGGTAGACCATTACACTGGTGGTGCCTATCGACCCACTATGGTAGAGATTGACCAACTTAAATCAGAAGGGCTATGGAATAACGACTGGGAGGCATCGCGAGAATTAGTTTATCGATACTTTGAGGCTCAAGGGAAAACGCGTTCGGGTAGCGGCTCTTCCAGAGCATCGCATTTACCTCTCGACTATGAAGCCCTTGTTGATTTTTTCAATTCTCGCTATCGAGGAACAGATCCCAACCATTGGACTGGGTACATTTGTGACGAACCGTTATTGTTACAACCCAGTTATTTAGAGAGTTTGACCACAGCAGGGATTCCTTGGGGATTTTTCAGTGGGGCAACACGACAGGAAGCGAACTATGCCCTAGAAGGACGACTTGGTCTCGAACGGCCTGTTTTAATGGCGATGGAGGATGCTCCTGGTAAGCCTGACCCTACAGGACTGTTTGCCGTAGTTCTACAACTAGAACAGAACCACCAAGTTAAGGTGAAATTGCCAGTTATCTACGTTGGTGACACAGTTGCTGACATGTACACTGTTGAAAAAGCCAGAGACTCTCATCCAGAACGAGTTTGGTTTGGGGTAGGGATTTTACCCCCTCATGTGCAGGAAATACCAGAACACCGGGAGGCTTATGGAGAGAGGCTAAAAGCTGCTGGTGCAACAGCGGTTTTTAATAATGTTGAGCAGCTGACTCCTGAACAGGTTCAGAAAATAGTACATCAAGGTTAATGGTTGTTAATAGTTGAACGCGCACCCGTGGCCTTTTGGCCAAGGTTGAACGCGCACCCGTGGCCTTTTGGCCAAGGTTGAGAGTCCTTGAGGTTAAAAGTCAAAGTCAGTCAAAGTCAATAGTCAATCTTCCAAAAATTCACAGGTTGACGAAAACAAAAGCGAGGTCTTGGGGTTACCCCCAAGACCTCGCTGCATTAAAAGCGGGAAGCTCTTGACCTTGCCATTGGCATATCAGTTTCTCTGTGATTAGTCGGAGTTGACCCTTTACACTTTCACCAGCTCATCCTTTAGAGCCAGTAAATGTTACCCCAGAGATAAAGTAACGATTGAAGAAGGCGTAAATCCCCAAAGCCGGTATAGTAAAGACCATTGAGGCTGCCATAATGTAGTTCCAATAACTAATGTATTGCCCCTTAAAGGTATTTAAACCTAAGGGAAGGGTAAACATTCCTGGGTCAGACGTAATCATTAGGGGCATTAAGAAATTATTCCAAGACCCCATAAAAATAAAGATCGCTTGTGCTGCCAAAGCTGGCTTGGCTAAAGGCAGGACAACCTGCCAAAAGGTTTCCCAGCGACTTAATCCATCCAAGGCAGCAGCTTCTTCAAGTTCCTTAGGAAAATTGATAAAGAACTGCCGCATCATAAAAATAAAGGTGGCATTCACTGCACTCGGTACAATCAATCCTTGGTAGGTATTGAGCCATCCCAAAGACTTTAAGATTAAATAACCAGGAATTAGGGTGACTTGTCCAGGAATCATCAAAACTGCTAAGATTATGCCCAACAATAATGAATTACCTGGAAACTTAACTCTGGCTAAGGCATAACCTGCCATGGAGTTAAATATAATATTCAATCCTGTTACACAAACACCAACCAAGACACTGTTTACAAACCAGCGCCCAAACAAAGGGGATTCAATAAAAATATTGCGGTAGTTATCGAAGGTAAAATCATGGGGTATAAAATTCAACCCGCCAGCGATAATTTCCTCAAGGGGTTTAAAGGAGGCTGATAAAGCCCAAGCAAAAGGTAAAAACGTAATAATGGCATAGAGGATAAGAATGCTATAAAATATCCCTCTGATCCAACGAAAATTATTCACTCTTATTTGATCTCCTAATTCGCTTTTTCTTCTCTAAAGAAGCCGCGTTGAATCAGTGTTGTCACTAGAATTACACCAGCTAACATTAAGGCCAGTGCAGCGGCGTAACCCATATCCAGACTTCTAAACGCATACTGGTAGATCAGAAGCACAACCGTCAGGGTTGAGTTGTTTGGACCACCGGTGCCACCGGAGAAGATGTAAGACTGGTCGAATAACTGAAACGTACCGATGACACCCATAACCATAACGAAAAATGTAACTGGTTTGAGTAAAGGAACGGTTATATTTATGAACTGATCGAACTCATTGGCACCATCGAGTTTTGCCGCCTCATAAACGGATCTAGGTATATCTTGTAGCGCAGCCAGGTAAATCACCATGAAAAACGGTGCTGTAGACCAAATATTCATAATCATAATGGATTTGAGAGCCACGCTTGGGTCTCCTAGCCAGTTATAGGTTGGTAAACCAAAAAAGTCTAGTAATCCATTAAGTAGACCATTAGAATTATAAATCCAGATAAATATTAGGGTTAAAACTGCTGAAGAAGTGACAGTCGGGAGAAAGAAAATAATCCTAAACCATTTTTTTCCTTTAATTTCTTTATTTAGGACTAGAGCTAAAACCAGAGCCAGGATTGTTTGACAAGGAACAACAATAATGACATACTCAATTGTATTTTTTAGCGCAATCCAAACTCGCTCATCGTCAAAGGTACGAAGGAAATTTTTTAACTCAACAAATCGATAACTCAGCCCTCCTAAAATTTCAACCTTATGGAATGAAAGGAAGATTGCATAGATAATTGGTGCAATCAAAAAGGTTCCTAAAACTAGAATAGTAGGAGCCATGAAGAGGTAGCCAGATATAGCTTCCCTAACTTTGGCTTTCTGCCAAAATCCCTTCAATTTGACATCCCTCGATTTGACGTTTTGGTCAACTTCAAGTTGAGCTTTAGCTAGTGACATTTGTTAGTAGTTACTTGCTTGAATTTCTTTGTTAGCAGTTTGTTGTGCTTTTTTCATGGCTGACTTCAAAGATTGCTCACCCAGTAAAGCACTAAGAAACTGATTGTCGAAATGGGTCATAAATATTGGCAATTGTTCATCCCCTTGCCAAATTGTGGCGTACTCAGCACCAGCGATAAAGGGGGTGTACAGAGGATTCTGTTCATAGCCAAGTTCTGATATGACCGATTTCCGAGCCGGGATTGCCAGTCCTCCCTTCGCCCAAGCTTTCATGCCTTCCTTGCCAGTCAAATAGGAAATAAGTTCCCAGGCAGCCTCTTTATTTTTAGCTTGCTTGTTCATGACATAAGCAACGGTATAAACCATGCTTCCTTTGTGGTTACCGATACTGGGAACTTCCGCAGTGCCAAAGTCAATCTTGGGAAATGTCTGTTGTAGGTAAGGAATCGCATAGCTACCTTCAATAACCATTGCTGCCTTGCCTTGGCCAAACATTTCGCTTCCAGAACTGGCTCCAACGTCTGACGGTATGGCAGCAGAAGGGTTTTGTCGATACATATCCATCAAAGGTGTTAGACCTGATAGGCTTTGGCGAGTCGCGAAGACAGCCTTGCCCTTCTGGTCAACTAACTCACCGCCAAAGGCTTTGATCATGAAGTAGTGACGAGATAGTTGTGGCGTCATTCCCAACCCATATAGGTCAACCCTGCCATTGTGAGTTGTATCCCTGGTCAATTTTTTGGCATAGTCCTCTAACTCTTCCCAGGTTTGGGGAGGGTGAGTTATACTAAGTTGATCGAAATATTTTCTGTTGTAGAAAAGGGCAAGGGTTGTAAAATCCTTAGGTAATCCGTAGGTTTTGCCATCGGATTGGAAGGCTTCGGATAGATGGGGAGCAAAGTCATCTAAATCTAGGTCCTCAGTGATGTAATCATCAAGAGGTTCCAAAACTCTATGACTCATGAGTAAGGGAGCATCTAGGGCATCTACATAGAAGACATCAGGAGCAGCATCACCAATCAACCGAGTCTTAATGACATCCATATATTGGTCAGTGATCACTTCAAACTTGACTTTTATGCCAG
>NZ_JAAHIG010000294.1:0-11062 GCF_010692305.1 Moorena sp. SIO4G3
TTGATCCGGTGGTGCGTTACGGGACGGGCTGTCTCAACACTGGGAAAGATTTGGAAAATCAGGGCTAGCCCCTCCCTAACGCACCCTACGCCATTTCTCTTCTTTTTTACAAATATGAGATGCACCCCTCTAAACAACAGCAGTAAAAATAAGGTAGGTGCGGTAGAACCGAATTTACTCCATTTATGATCTAAGGATAATTTCCATCCACTGGTCTAATATTCTACCGTTCGCGCAGCTTCAGCTTTCCCGAATCAGCAATGCTCCTTGAATCCGGGAAATTATTCTTGATTTATACTACAGGGAAAAAAAACAGGATTCCGGAATCTTGGAGTGAATTGTGCTTGTTGACAATGCAGTTGACACATATAACCGCGTTTATATCTGGGTTGTAAACACAAGTTTTACCGAAAAAGCATGCATTAAAAACTTGGCGTTGCTGAATTGAAGTATGAATGCCCGATCCTTTAGTTTTGGTCAAGCCCCCTAAATCCCCCAACTTTGCGGTGCGACCCGTGGCGAATTTAATTACGGGTCAAGCGCACCGGAGGGGACTTTGAGAGTTTTGTTCCCCCCAAAATTGGGGGGCTAGGGGGGCGGAATCATACCCAGAATCAGCAACGCCAAAAACTTTACTATATAGCAGTCTAAGCAAAGCTTAGGACATATTTAGTTTACCTGCTTCCTGCTCCCTACTCCCGACTCCCTACTCTCTACTCCAAACTTACCTAAACAACTTGATTTTATATCTAGATAAACTCCCAAACTAGTCAATTTTTAAACGTGTAAAATAATGTTGCAATTTAAAAAAAAATCTTGACATTTATCGAAATATTAGTAATAATAAAAATGTCCGATATTTCGATAATATTTATGGACAAAAAGCCGCGCTTTTCACGTCAACCAAGAAGCGCGGCTTATGTCCCCAGTCACAAGCTATGTGTGAGGTAATTACATCATGCCAACAAATCGCTCAAATGACCATCTGATTCATCTGATTCACTGTCAGCGAGCCCTAAACCGCCTTGCCCAAATTGCCAGGACCCAATCCACATGGGAACATGCCTATCCTCGTCCCATAACCGAGCGAGAGGAAATCTTGATCTACCTATACAGCAACTGCCGACTATCCATGACCCCCCAGGAGTTTTATTGGAAATGGCAAGTGAAGCAAGAAGACATCGGTAATATCTGCTGCCGCTCAAGTTACGCTGTCAACAGCTGGCTGGCTCAAGGTCCTCGCTATAAATCTCCCTCTTCCGATTCCTTGCATCATAAAAATCTAGACAGCAGGAAACCCCGCGTCTAATGACCGGGTCAGAAGCTACCCCAGCGAGCAATCCCTCGCTGGGGCAGCCTTTATGGTTGGTCGGCTATGGGTAAAAGGGTTAAAACTTTGAGGCGCGACCCATGGCGAATTTAATTCGCCGTCGCGAAAGCGCGCCTCCATGATTAAGGCTGCCTTATTTTAAGGTTTCGTCTCCGGGAGGAATGCTCGCAGTGGCAAAGCGCCACCTGTTAACTGTGATGAGGGTCAGTAATATATCTTTGAATCGTTTCAGTACTAACTTTCCCCGCTGTAGAGAAGAAATAACTGTTTGTCCATAGAGATGGCAGCCTTTTAAGTTCAGGGAACTCCTTTCTTAAGTAGTTAGCACTTCGCCCTTTAAAAGCTCTAACCACTTGGCATATTGCGTCAGTTGGATTTATTTCAACAAAAAGATGGATGTGATCTGGAGCCACTTCAAGAGCCTTAATATTCCATCCTTTTTCTAAGGCGACTCCTGAAAAAATCTCGTAGATTCTGTCCTTGATCTTCCCTATTAGTATCTTTTTTCGTCTTTTTGGTATCCAGACCAGGTGGACTACGCATAGCCCCACCGCATGGTTGTAGTGTCGATAATAAAAACTAGATTTGCGCATTTTTATTCCGGACTTGCCATTACTTTAATTGTAGACTACAATGAGATAACAACAAGCCATGGAGAGGTCGATAATGGCTAAGACCAAGTCACCTATCGGAACACAACAAATATTGTTGCATCCAGACAAAGAGACTGAGGCTATCTTAGTTTACCTGTGTCAGCAGTCAGGTAAACTTTACAACATGGGGATTTACTTGGCCAGACAGATATTCTTTAAGACCGGAAAACTTTTAACTGGAAAATTCGATCTCCTTTACGAAAGAAGTGTAGGGAAGTCAATGATAGCGAAGTCTCTGCCTTCCACTCCAGCTCAACAAACCCTGCTAAGTGTAGCGGAAGCGTTTAAGTCTTATAAGGGTCTTAGATCTCTTTGGTTTAAAGGAGACATGAAAGACAGACCCAGTCCCCCGAAGTATTTAAAAGGTTCAAAATTATTTAAAGTTGCATATCCGAATTCAGGAGGCCAAAAACCAAAGGTAAAAGAAGGGCAAGTAGTCTTTTCTCTGGGTTTGACTGTAAGACGCTGGTTTGGAGTGAGAAGTTTTTCTCTGCCTTTTCCCAGTAATCTAGAGGGCAGAAAAATAAAAGAATGGACGATACTCCCTTTGAATGGAGCTTTCTACTTGGAAGTCTCTTATGAAATCCCCAATCAGACCCCAGTTCAACAAGACAGCAACGAGGCTTTGAGTATAGATCTTGGAACCTCTAGTAATCTAGCTGCCTGTGTTGACACATTGGGGAATTCATTCTTGATCGACTCCCGTGCGATGAAGTCGTACAACCAATATTGGAACAAGCAGGTTGCAACTAGAAAAGAAGGAAAACCGCAAAGCTATTGGGACCAGTGGCTTGACCGAGTTACTCGAAAGCGCAATCACCGAGTCAAAGATGGAATCAATAAAGCAGCTCGATTAATAGTTAATCACTGCCTAAAAGTCGGAATTAAAACGATTGTATTAGGGTGGAATGAGGGCTTTAAAAGGAACTCCAACATGGGAAGATTGAACAATCAAGAATTCGTTCAGATTCCCTTAGGGAAGCTAAAGGATAGGCTTTCCCAGTTATGCGATTTGTACAATATTAGACTGGAAGTAACAGAAGAAGCCTATACCAGTAAAGCTTCTTACCTTGATGGTGACTCCCTGCCCAAGTTTGGCGAAAAGCCAGATGGGTGGAAAGCATCGGGGCGAAGAGTTAAACGTGGGCTGTACAGATCTGCGAATAAATCAATTATTAATGCCGATCTAAATGGCAGCGCAAATATAATGCGCAAAGTAGCCAGAAAGCTAGATCTAGATCTAAGCCGACTGGGTAGACGGTCTTTGACGACCGTAGCGAGGATTAGACTGTGGGTGCAAGCTCGCGTCTAACCTGTCCGCAGAATCCCCGCGCCCTTAGCGACCGGGGAGTGTCAACTGGCCTTAATGGATTTTCTCTTAGAAAATTTCGAGGCCATTCCAAAGGAGTTATTAAATCAGCTCTGCTCTAAGGTTAAAGGTTATTAGAATTTAGAATGTAGAATTAAGAATGTAGAATTAACAATGGATAATTAACAATGGATAATGTAGAATGAATGTAGGAGGTAGAAGCCAGAATCCAGAATCCAGAAGCCAGAAGCCAGAAGCCAGAATGTAGAAGCCAGAAGCCAGAAGCCAGACTTCTTAATTCTTCATTCTAAATTCTACATTCTTCATGGGGAACTTTCCTTCCGCAGATTCGTCAAAGCCGCCAAAGCTACGATATTCTACGCTCACAAAATTTCCTGATTTGATCCATAAACCTGGAAAATATCCTGATCTGAGCATCAATCTGGGATAAATGTATATATGAATCGAGTTGGAATTAGCAGAGAACCCACGGAGTCCACTTATGAAACGTTACAAAATTCTCTCCCTTCTAGGGATGACAGCAGTATCGACAATCACTGCTAGTCAGGTTTTGGCTATGGAGACAGCTTCCTGGAACTTAATTACCGAACCTGACTCTACTAGCAATAGTCTATTGGAGGATGTTTCATTCCTTAAATACAGTATATTTGATACTGCTGCTGGCGCAAGAGAGCCCCAAGATCAAGATCCTAGACCACCAAGCCGCGACATGCCACAATCCGGAATTTAGTAGAGTCCGCTTCAGCTAGAGATTGATCATATATAGCAGTTCTTAATTGGGTGAGTTACACAAGTTGTGGGTTTTAGGGAGTAGGGAATAGGGAATAGGGAACAAATCTTGTGTACCTTACTACTATCAGAACTGCTATATATTCCAGCTGATTTACTCTTGATCCTCAATTCCCTCACAGAGTTTTTTGTTTTTTGGCTTGACTTTCAGGTTATTTTTTAGATAATTACCGATCTGATCACAAGCACGCTTCAGTAGGTAATTCACATCGTTTAATTGACTGTAACCTAAGAATTGACTGTAATCTAAATTCCAAATACTCACCCGATTCGCTGCGTTAATCGAGACTAGGGTTTCACCATCTGGACTGAAATTCACAGACTCCACACGTTCAGAACCCTCGGTTAACGTTCTGATTAAAATTCCATTGGGATCCCATAGTTTAACTGTGCCGTCCGCACTAGCAGAAGCAATAATGTTTCGATGGGGGTGGAAACTGACATCATGAACAGTTTTTGTATGCCCTACTACTCTTTCAGACTCGAATTGCTGCCAAGAGATGTCTGTACCAGTCCAAATTACAAGAAAACCACCAGCAGCACCTGCCACAATGCGCTTACCATCGGGGCTGAAACTAACGGAGGACAACTTCCTAGGCCCAGTCAGGGTAGTAATTAGTGTGCCGCCCTGCTTCCAGAGTTTCACTGTCTTGTCATTACTGGCAGAGGCAATTAACTGACCATCGGGACTGAAACTGACGCGATTTATTGCCTCTTTATGTCCCGCTAGAGTACGTAGCAATTTTCCTTCCCTAGTCCAAAGTTTTACTGTACTATCCTCACTCGCAGAGGCAATGATTTGACTATCAGGACTGAAACTAACGCTATAAACTGGAGCGCTATGCCCCTCTAGAGTATGTAGGAGTTTCCCCTGGCGATTCCAGAGTTTCACCGTCTTGTCATCACTGGCGGTGGCAATTAACTGACCATCGGGACTGAAATCAACCCCATTCACAAAATCCTGATGTCCCTCAAGGGTGAGTTCCCTAATCTGTTTTTCCGGGTTCCAGAGTCTGACAGTGTAATCATCTCGACTACCAGAAGCAATTATTTCACCATCCGGGCTAAAACTAGCACCATAACCATAGACTGTATAGGTGGTAGGTTGGAAAACCTTAGGCAAGGTTTGGTCAAGACTCCAAAGTTTGACAGTCAAATCAAAACTAGCTGAGGCTAGCATCTTACCGTCAGGAGTGAAACTAACTTGATTGACAATATCTTTATGACCAGGAAGGGTTGAAATTGCTGTACCCTTACCACTCCAGAGTTTTATTTTTCCGTCACTACTCCCGGAGGCAATCAACTCTCCATCAGGACTAAAGCTGACGCTGTTGATCGCATCATCATGTCCTGCCAAGGGTTTCCGTAACGTTCCATCACGGTTCCAAAGGTTCACGGTCTGATCATCACTAGCTGAAGCAATAGTTTGACCATCCGGGCTAAAACTTACCCAATTCACCCCCTCATCATGTCCCCTCAAGGTGTTAATTAACCTTCCATCACGACTCCAGAGTTTGACGGTTTTGTCCTTACTCGCGGAAGCAATTAACTCTCCGTCATTGCTAAAACTAACGCTCAAAACAGCATCCTGATGTTCTGTCAAGGTTTTTAGCAAAGTCCCATCAAGCTTCCAGAGTTTGACCGTTTTATCACCACTGGCAGAAGCAATGGTCTGACCATCTGGGCTAAAACTTACCCACTTCACCCCCTTATCATGTCCTGTCAAAGTGTTAATTAAGGTGCCATCCCGACTCCAAAGTTTAACGGTTTTGTCTTTACTGGCTGAGGCAATAATTTGATTATCAGGGCTGAAACTGACACACCACACTGTATCATCATGTCCTTCTAGGCTATTCAGCAATTGGCCATCACGACTCCACAGTTTGATGGTTTGATCAGAGCTAGCTGAGGCAATGAGCTGATTATCAGGACTCACACTTACACTCAATACACTCTCTTTATGTCCATCTAAACGATTGTGCTCTTGGGTTAAGTTGACTGCTTCCCAGAGGTTAGATAAAGTCTCTTGTTCAATGTCTGATTTGGCTATTTTATGGTTTAATCGTTTCCCTCCCTTAATGCTGATTAAAAGAGCATCAAGCTGATTTTTGTTTACAAGACGATAGAGCTGATATTTAGCGTTGAGTTTAGCAAGGGTCGCCTGTCTTTGGTAAAATTTTTCCGATTGCAACTGCCAGATTACAATAGCTAGTATAGTAATCACCACGCTAAATCCCCCTAACCCGGTCAGCAACGATTTCCGAAGCCGTTGTCGCGCCTCTCGCTCTTTTTCAAGTTCTGCTCGTTCTTTTTCAAGTTCTGCTCTGATGTCAGCTTTAAGTTCGGCTATGATGTCAGCCCCTTTTCGTTGTCGAATGAAATCGACCAGATAATCATGGACTAATTGATAGCGATTACCATAAAATTCTCTTAACAGCAGCACTAAGCCGGATTTCCAAAAAATTTCCAACACTAAATCTAATCGTTTTAGCTCTGTTTCTACATCAGCCGCCAAGGCTTTTAATTCTTTTTCTAAATCATGGCGAGTTTTGAGGGGGCGGGTGTTGTTTTCATCTGTTAGCAAGTACAACACTAATTCAGCAACCCGTTTGTTCTCGGAACCACAGGCTTCCACTACTTCTTCTAAGTATTGGTTGACTAATTCAGCTTTTGGGTTATGTCCTAGGTGTTGATAGTGTTCTAGGGTGGTAATTTGGTTTCGTTCCAGTTGCGCCCCTACCACTTGCAACTCAATTGGTCGAATCTCCCCTAATTCTTTCCCTAAATCCTCCACTAATTTATCAATCAGTGCTTGCTCTAGGGGAAACTGAGCTTGCTCCGTTAAGCGTTGAAGATATAATTTGGCATCTGCTGGGGTAAGATTCCCCAAGTGAAACAGAATTCTCTTATCTAAAATATTGTTATTAATAACCTCTAAATCGATTCCGAACTTATTACATTCCAACAGCCAATGTAAATAATCCTCTCGCATAGACAAGATTACCTTCACATAAGGAATATTCAGACAGTATCGCAAAAATTCATAAAAACATCGCCTCTGGTTGGGGTTTGAGCAAACGGATAAAAACTCTTCAAACTGGTCAAATATTAAAACAGTAAGCAAATTTTGCCTAGCATTTTTGCGCAACTGCTCAAGAATGAGGGCGGTTGAATCAAGGTTACCAGCCACAGAGGTTAAATTTACTCTCTTATCCAGAGTCTTTGTTAAGGATTTGCCTAGTGCTTGAATCCAATTCCTATAAACTCGCTGCAAAACCGGTAATACCCGACGGGTATTAATGGTTTGCCGTTCTAATGCTGGTATTAATCCCGCCTCAATCATTGAGCTTTTCCCCGCCCCGGACTGTCCATGAATCACAGTTAGTCTAGAGCGCTCCTGTTTCATGCGCTCAATCAGGTGATTAATATGGTGTTCCCTGCCAGAAGCCGCAATTTCTGGCGCTATGGTTTTTGAGCACTCAAGGGTTGCTAAAACTGGGTTAGTTATCTGCTGCTTGGGCTGCAATCGACCGGCACCAATGAATGCCCGAAACCCAAACCGGCTCTCAATCCCCTGTTGGACTTGTTTAATATTAAAGGCCTTGAGATAGTCCCCTTGTTGGCAATAGACCTGATGTAATTCCTTCAAGATACCAATATAAAGTTCTGGATCATAGTGGGGTTTGGTTTCTGCTCTAGCGGTTTCCAAGTTATGAAGTGCTGCTTGTAATTGACCAAGATCATTTTGCGTCCGCATAGTCCCAAGCAGTGCTCGTCCCAAGGAAAATAAATACCAACCCTGGGCAAAAGACTTGTGCCAGTCTAAGAAAGTTTGTTGTTCCGGTGAGGGATTGACTATCTTCTCTAATGCCGTTGAGCTCAGAAAAAGCGCTTGTTTGGAATACTCTTGCGCTTTTTTAAAGGCTGATTTGGCTAGGGCTACTTCAGCCAAAAAGCCATAAGCTCGTGCCATTCTGAACGGATCAGAATAGGTTTGATGGAGCGCCAAGGCTTTTTCGGCAACTGTCTTTAACTGCTCCCAATCTGACTGCCGCTGAAGTGTATCTCCCCAAAAATTAATATATTTGGCAGCTAAGTCGAGGCGGTTAGCCTGCTCAAGACCCTCAACCGATTCCTGAAAATAAACTTTTGCTTGTTCACAAGCTTGCTCCTTCTCAGCTTGATGCCACAGTCCATAACCAGCCCACCACAAGCCTAAACAGAATAATACATGTCCACGGCGTTCCCGGTTATCGGTTTGTTTCCACAGAGCTAAACTGCGCTCATAATGCTGTCGAGACTCTTCTTGAGAATTATCAGCCACTCGACCCAGCACAAATTCCAAACTGGCTTCTAACTCAGGGGCTAAGGCCACTCCCCGCTTTTCCAGCTCCTGTCGTGCTGACTGTAATTCAACATAGGATGCAGAGCCTTTGTTTAAATTCAGAGTACTACTGTGCAAAAACTCCGTTTCACGGGAGGCTACCACCTTGGCAAACACCTGATCAGTGCTTTGCTTAATAAAGTGAATTAATTGACCGCTGCTAATCAAAAACTCAACACAGCTTGACCAACTGTGGAAATCTGGCACTGACCGAATTAGCATTTGCAGCAACTTATCCGTCACCCACAACACCAGTGGAAACCGAAAGTTCCGAAACTCTTCCCGAATCTGGTTGGTTGCTGTCAGCACTTCCTCAATGCAACTTACTGAGTCTATCCCAGATACCATTAATGCCTCTGGCTGTTGCAGACCTAGCTCTTCCACAATAGTGGTATAGAGAGTTTTAACCGATTGCTCTAAGACCAGCTCCCTGATCGGAATAGAACATTGCTCCTGCAACTGCTCACTAATTTGTCTCCTCAATACCCCATAGTTACCAACCGCCAAAATCAAGGAAAATTCTCCCTGAGAAAACGTAATCAGTCGGATTAGTTCTCTGAGGGAATCTTGGTTGTGATTTGCGGTTGTATCTGGCATTAGTTAGACTATTTTTAATTGGGTGAGGTACAAAAGTTTAGGGAGTAGGGAGTAGGGAGTAGGGAGCAGGGAGTAGGGAGTAGGGATTAGGGAGTAGGGAGTAGGGAGCAGGGAGTAGGGAGTAGGGAGTAGGGAGTAGGGAGTAGGGAGTAGTCAAAAAATGTACCTCATTATCATGACATTTTATCCCTTGATTCACGCCCTTGAACCAGACAGGAAGTCATTTAACCGAGTAATTTCAGGTACAGGTTAATGCTAATAAGCTGTTGTGCATTTAAACTGTATATTATTGAAATTAATTAAAAAAGTGGTGCGTTACGGGGTGGGCTATTTCAACCAGGCGCGAAGAGGCGGAAAATCAGGGTTAGCCCACCCCTAACGCACCCTACGCAACTGATAGCTGATAGCTGATAGCTGACAGCTGATGGCTGATAGTTGATATTATATTGAGCTTCAATTCAACTCTTTGGCATCAGCTAACACGGGATTGATATTATACCAGCATCCGTGACCATTACAATACTCAAACACAAACAAACTCTTCAACAGGATTTGGTATTCCTCCTCACCCCTGACAGTTTTGTGTTCAGCCACATGTCTGAGCAATTCCCACTCATCCGGTGTAATTGCCCTGCTCAATTCATTGCGACGCTGACTAATCACACTGTCTAGCAACTTACCAGATAAAGGCGGTTCGTCTTTCCTGAGGCAGTTCCGGAGCAGCACCAGCAAATTCCTGACATGACCCCCACTAACTAGACACAGCCGATCCAAGGTCTGTGGGCTATCAAACACTTTTGTAATTAAACTGAGCCGTTGCTCTGGCTCCACATCTGGGAAGGCTCTGGCTAAGACCATCTCTCGCAGCAAAGCAATTCCGGCATCACTAGGACTACCATCTGGTTCTTGTACCTGTACCATCGGTAACAGTAGGTGCTCACAACCAAACCGATTCCTGAGGTTTTCTTGGTCATTGGAAAATGCCAAAATCAGGGGAATGGTGTAGACCACATGGCATTTGAGTTGATTAAGATACTCCCCCTGGTCTACAAACAAATATTCTGGCTGATTGCGTTGCCCTGACTTAGGTTTATTATGGATCCGGTCAAGATTATCCACAATCACCACTAGTCCAGCTTTACCCTGCTGTTGCAGCTGCTGTTGAGCGGGTTCAATCAGTTCTGTATTAATCGCTTCTACAATATTGTTGACCCGTGGCTCTAGATGTTGTCGCAATAGGGAGCGAATGTCCTTAGAATTCTTAGCTTTGGTGGTAATTTCTCCAATCCCAAAGGCTAGGGAATACTCGTCCTCTTGTGAGCTGAGGCCAATCTCACCAAACTCAGGAACGTTGACTTTTAACCCGGTCACCTCGGAGTTTAACAACTTAGCCGCCCCTTGCACTAAGGATTGGAAGCGGGTAGGTTGGAGTTTAATTTTAGCTTCCTCCAGACTTTGAATCACCTGACGAGCAATGGTCAGCAAAATATCACTGATCTCTACATCTGCCAGATCCAAGTCATTAGAGGACTCAAAATAAACGACATGATATCCCTGTTTTTCTAATTCCCGTTTCAATCGCGATAACTCCGTAGACTTGCCACAGCCCATGTGTCCGGTAAACAACTGACAGGTGGGCTCATCTTCTGAGAAGCTAATGGTGCGTCTGAGTTCTCGAATAATATTGCTGCCCCGCACCTCAGAAAAATCAATGTAATATTGTTGGTCTTCAGCCCTACCCAGATTCAGGGTTTTACTGGGATTACAGACCCGAAAAAATCTGCCGAAATTCACTGTCATTAAACTTCCCCCCGGTAGACGAATTGACTTTTGTCAGATGGCACCGCGATATCTGCCAGATCGACATAGCTGACAACTAGAGGCTGCAAACGGATATACAGCCTCTATATATATCGACTTAATAGCTACACATTATGCAATGGACATTTTCCCTTAATTGCAACAAAACGTAACATTAT